>JBATYN010000248.1:0-10678 GCA_049674125.1 Pseudolabrys sp.
CGCCGGCTCTGCGCGAAATAAAGTGCGGTCGATCTGAAGCATGTCGATAAGTTCCAGCGTACGTGGGGGGTGCACGTTCGGAACCGGTTTGGCGAGCACCGCGTTTCATTACGACACGCCGCTCTCACCAAAGGCCGCACTATGCAATTCCTAGTTTACGTTACAGTGCTGATGGTCTCGATCAGTACCGTGTTGCTGGAAGTGCATTGGCTGACGTCTCCGGCGCCGCAGCCCAAGCCGGCCGTACAAACTGCCAACACGAACGTGGCGCGGCCGAAGATAGAAGGTCCTAACGCCGAGTTGAGTCCGGTCTACCCGAAACCTGAAACACCGCGACCCGCAACAACTGCATCGAGCGCACAACAGTCAGACACAGTGCCAGCCAACTCGAATGCGAGCGGCTCGGACGGAGCGCCAGCACCACCGGCATCCGTACAGCAACTCGCGCCTACAAGTGCGACTACAAATGTCACGTCCTCACAACAGCCTGCGGTCGACACAACGGCCAACGCTGAGCCTAAGGCTGAGCCGATGCAGAAGCTCCCTGAGACCACCGGTGTTGCGACACGGACGGACGACGCGAAGCCGGCACCTTCCGCCGCAGTCCCGCTTGCCGCGTCAAATCGCGTCGACGATCCATCCCCGCTGCAGCAGCCAGCAGTGGCATCCAACAATCGCTGTGACATTCAGGCCTGCGCAAGCGCTTATAAATCCTTCCGGGCATCGGATTGCAGTTATCAGCCATTCGATGGCTCGCGGCGATTCTGTGAAAAGCCGCCGGTGCAGCGAACAGCGCGCGAACAGCGGGACGAACCGGAGCGACGCACGTGGAGCAGAGACCTCCAACAGCGTAATGTTGAACGGGCCGTGAAATCGCGCGTCGATAGCGACGATGAGATAGACGACAGCGCTCTGAGCGACGATGAGGATTCCGATCAGATAATCGTGATCCGCCGGCAAGGACCGCGCTGGTAGCAGGCGCTAAGCGCCCTCAATAAACAACGACGCTGCGAATAGACTTGCCTTCGTGCATTAGCTCGAATGCATCGTTGATTTTCTCGAGCGGCATGGTGTGGGTGATCAGGTCGTCGATATTGATCTTGCCATCCATGTACCAGTCGACGATTTTGGGCGCGTCCGTACGGCCCCGCGCACCGCCAAAGGCAGTGCCTTTCCAGACGCGGCCCGTCACAAGTTGAAATGGCCGTGTGGCGATCTCCTGGCCCGCGCCCGCAACGCCGATGATGATGCTCTCGCCCCAACCTCTGTGACAGCATTCGAGCGCTTGCCGCATCGTGTGCACATTGCCGATGCATTCGAACGAGAAGTCGGCGCCGCCACCAGTAATATCGACGACAGCTTCCACGACTTTGTCGCGGCCGGTTTGGTCCGGATTGACGAAATGCGTCATGCCGAATTTCTCAGCCATTGCGCGTTTGGCGCGATTGGTGTCGATCCCGACAATCTTGTCGGCACCGGCCATGCGCGCGCCTTGAATCACGTTAAGTCCGATGCCACCGAGGCCGAACACGACGACATTTGCGCCGGGCCATACCTTTGCGGTGTTGATGACTGCGCCGACGCCGGTGGTGACGCCGCAGCCGATATAACAAATTTTGTCGAAGGGTGCGTCCTCGCGAACTTTGGCGAGTGCGATTTCCGGCAGCACCGTGAAATTGGCAAACGTCGAACAACCCATGTAGTGAAACACCGGGTCGCCGTCGCAGCGAAATCGGCTGGTGCCGTCCGGCATGACGCCTTTTCCCTGTGTTGCACGGATGGCGGTGCAGAGATTGGACCGGCGCGACAGGCAGGTTTTGCACTGCCGGCATTCCGGCGTGTAGAGCGGGATGACGTGGTCGCCCACTTTTAGGGTGGTTACGCCCGCGCCGACATCACGCACGACGCCCGCGCCTTCGTGACCGAGGATCGCCGGGAACAGGCCTTCCGGATCCGCGCCTGAAAGTGTGTAAGCGTCGGTGTGGCAGACGCCTGTCGCCATGATTTCGACAAGCACCTCGCCTGCCTTTGGACCTTCAATTTCTATGGTCTCGATGGTGAGTGGCTCGCCGGCTTTCCAGGCGACTGCCGCGCGCGTTTGCATTGATATCTCCCTCGCGGACTAAGGCTGCCAGGCCGCTTCTTTAGTTTTTGTCGTATCGCCGCCGTCGCGCGCCCGATCGATAATCTTGAGCAACGCGCGTAACGCTTCCTGCACGCCTTCGTGCGATTGCGCCGACAGCACCAGTGGCGTTTTCTTGCAGGCTTTTTTCAACTTCGCGACCTGAGCCTTGGTCGCATCCTTGGTCATCGCATCCGATTTCGATAGCGCCACGATCTCGGGCTTGTCCATCAATCCGTGGCCATATGCTTCGAGTTCCGCACGCACGGTTTTGTAAGCGGCGCCCGCATCTTCCAGCGTACCGTCGACAAGATGAAGCAGCGCACGACAACGTTCGGTATGGCCTAGAAACCGATCGCCTAACCCAATTCCATCGTGCGCGCCTTCGATCAGACCGGGCAGGTCAGCCAGCACGAACTCGCGATTGTCCACTCCGACAACGCCGAGTTGTGGATGCAGCGTGGTGAACGGATAGTCGGCGATCTTCGGTTTGGCCGCGCTGACCGCGGCAAGGAACGTGGACTTGCCGGCGTTAGGCAGGCCAATCAACCCGGCATCTGCGATCAGCTTCAGACGCAGGCGAATGGTTCGCTCTTCGCCCGGCTGGCCAGGATTGGCGCGTCGCGGCGCACGATTGGTCGACGATTTGAAATGCGCGTTGCCAAAGCCGCCGTTTCCGCCCTTGGAGATCCTTACCCGCTCGCCAATCTGGGTGAGATCCGCAATCAGCGTCTCACCGTCTTCTTCATAGACTTGTGTCCCGACTGGGACCTTCAGCACGACGTCTTTGCCGTTGGCGCCGGCGCAATCCTTGCCCATTCCGTTGCCGCCGCGCTGCGCCTTGAAATGCTGTTGGTAGCGATAGTCGATCAGTGTGTTGAGGCCGGTCACGGCCTCCACCACGACGTCACCGCCGTTGCCGCCGTCGCCCCCATTAGGCCCACCGAACTCGATGAACTTCTCGCGGCGGAACGATATGCAGCCGTCTCCGCCCGCGCCGGACGCAATATAGACCTTGGCTTCATCGAGGAATTTCATGGCTTTAGGGTATATCGCATCGCCCCGCCATTCGCCAAAGATCCGGCGGGAATAAATCTCGGCGAAGTCCGGTCTAGTCCCATGCAGCCAAATTGCAGGGAGATCGGACATGACGACCCAAAATCACGATGAAGGCCCGAACCGCCGCAAGGTGCTCGAATGCATGACGTGGGCGGGGACTGGTGTGTTGTGGACGTTTGCGGGCGGGGTGCCGACATCTCTCGGCCTCATTGATGAGGCGATCGCACAGGGGAGCAAGGGGTTTACCTTCCTTCAAATCAGCGACAGCCATATGGGTTTCGACAAGCCGGCTAACCCGAACGCCAAAGGTACGCTTGAAGAAGCGATTGGACGGGTGAAGGCCTTACCCGCAAAACCGTCGTTCATGATCCATACCGGCGACATTACGCACCTGTCGAAGGACAGCGAATTCGACGACGCCGAGAAAATCATCTCGCAGGCAAAGTTAGATGTGCATTACGTGCCGGGCGAGCACGACGTTATCGATCCCGATATCAAGCTTTACAAGGAACGCCACGGCCGCGGCACCAAAGGTTCGGGCTATTACAGCTTTGACGCAAACGGCGTGCACTTCATGGGCCTGGTCAACGTTGCCAATCTGAAAGCTGGCGGGATGGGTAGTCTGGGCGACGAACAGCTTCAATGGATTGAGGACGATCTAAAGGGAAAATCCGCCTCGACTCCAATCGTACTCTTCGCGCATATCCCGTTATGGACGGTTTACCCCGAATGGGGCTGGGGCACCGAAGACAGCGCCCGCGCGCTCGGACTCGTGAAACGTTTCGGGTCGGTGACCGTGCTCAACGGCCACATCCATCAGGTCATGCAGAAGGTGGAAGGCAACGTCACCTTTCACACCGCGCGCTCGACTGCTTTCCCGCAGCCGGCGCCCGGTTCGGCGCCCTCGGCCGGACCGTTGAAAGTGCCGGACGACAAGCTGCGCAGCATGCTCGGTATTGCCAGTGTCACCTTCAAACAAAACGAACAGCGTCTCGCCATCGTCGATACGCCACTTCAAGGCTGAGTGCGGACATGAGCAAAACTCAATCTCGAATGAAAAGTGTTGTTGCGGTGGTCGCGGCCGTGTTCCTCCTGGCCGCGACGCCGGTCCGGGCGGAAGATGCTGCGGTCAAGATTGGAAATTTCACGTTTGGGCCGCAGGAGACGAAAGTAAAGGCTGGGACCACGGTGACCTGGACCAATGAAGATGACATTCCCCATACCGTGGTTTCGCCCAATAATTTTAGATCCAAAGCGCTCGATAGTGACGACAAGTTCTCGTTCACATTCACGACACCGGGCACCTACAAGTACTTTTGTTCCTTGCATCCGCACATGACTGGGACAATCGTCGTGGAGGCGGCGACCGGAAGTGTTGCGCCGCAGTGATTGCGCAACGGTGGAGAGCGATCTCAACCCCGATGAACTCGAGGAATTCGTTACCAAGTTCGAGCAGGCATCGCGCTCCGCGCACACCGGCTAAGCCCTCCCTCAAACGAGGGAGGGCGGGTTCGATGCTAAGAGACCCGTTTCATGCGGCCCCAGGTTTTCAGCGCCGACCAGATGCGGCGCTCGAGCCGGAAGCGGTCGATTGGCGCCGACGATTTGATCGAGTTGATTCGATAAAGGCCGACACCCGTCCATTGGAAACCGCACTTTTCCAACACCCGCCGTGAAGCAGGGTTGGTGACGCGAGCGCCTGCTTGCAACGCCTCGTGCGTCAAGTCGGTGAACGCGTAGTCGATCAATGCATGCAACGCTTCGGTGCCGTAGCCTTGGTTCCAGTACGGCACGCCCAGCCAGTAGCCAAGCTCCGGCGTCTCGTCGTAATGGAACATGATTCCGCATGCGCCGATAATCGTTTTATCGCGCAGCGTAATCAGGAATGCGGCCTCGCCATTTTTGTTTGCCCCACCGATAAATTGCTCGGCATCCGCAAGCTTGTACGGATGCGGAATGCGTGCGGTGTTTTCCGCGATGCGGCGGTCGTTGGCGAGCGCTGCTACCGCTTTAGCGTCCTCGAGGCGTGCTGCGCGCAAGGCAAGCCGCTTGGTCTCGAGGACGGGAATACTGGCTTCGCGGAATCGTCCGGTCGGTATTTCTTCCAGCAGTGTCATGGCACGGGCTCCAGGTTAAAAAGTTAAGAGGGGGAGCCGGTCACCCGTCTCCCCCTCTCGAAGCCCTTACAAGGCCCCGCCGGTTTGACTGGATGACCGGCGGACCTCGATTTTGTCCACCGTCTTACTCGGCCGCAACCTCCGTCATCGGTACAACGGATACGTAGCTGCGGCCTTTAGCTTTCGTTGCGAACTGAACCTTTCCATCGACGAGCGCGAATAGCGTGTGATCTTTTCCGGTACCGACATTGCGGCCGGCGTGCCATTTGGTGCCGCGCTGGCGCGCAAGAATATTGCCGGCGAGCACAATCTCACCGCCGGTCGACTTCAAGCCGAGCCGACGGCCCGCCGAGTCGCGGCCGTTACGTGAAGATCCGCCTGCTTTCTTATGCGCCATAGTGGTCTCTCGAATTCTCTTACTGTGTACACCGATTCCGTGACGGAATCATCTCACTTCTTTTTGTTCTTTGTGGCGGCCTTGGCGGGCTTTTTTGCGGCCGCCTTGGCCGGTTTTTTGGCCTTCGTTTTGGCCGGTTTTGCGTCTGCCGCCGATGCAGCTTCTGCTTCTGCCTTGGGCTTGGGTTCGCGCTTGGGCCTCGGCGCCGCTGTTTTCGACGGCTTGGCCCCACCGGTCAGGATTTCAGTGATACGGACCACCGAGAACTCGTGCCGATATCCGCGCTTGCGGCGCGAATTTTTGCGCCGGCGCTTCTTGAACGCGATCACCTTGTCGCCGCGCGTGTGCTGGAGCACTTCGCCGGCGACGGTTGCGCCAGCGATAGTCGGCGTGCCGAGCTCCGGCGCGTCGCCCCCAAGCACGAGCACCTCGCCAAATTCGACGATCTCGCCCGGTTGGCCATTGACCCGGTCGACCCGGATAACGTCCTCGGCGGCGACCCGGTACTGCTTGCCGCCCGTTTTGATGACTGCGAACATCTTTCGTCCTTGTGTTCGATCCCGGCCCTCGGATAGTTCCGGACCGGCTTCTTTCAGTCGGTTTGCTGTTTGTTTTTAAGGGCTTAGTGAACCCTTGAAAAAGCATGCGGACCCAAAGGCCCGCGCGCCATGCTTATGGCGGGGAAAAGCGGGGCCTGTCAAGAAAAGCCGACATCGTTGGCACATAGCTACTCGTGCGGTGAACGAGCGTTCTGCCGGTGCCGTGAAATAGCGTTAATGGCGGCGGGGTGGTCGCGCCCGCTCAGGTCTCGCTTTTGGCCGGCGTTGAATCCGACCAGGACCCCGCATCACCGTCGTTGCCCGACTGGACGAGCCGGTAGCCGACACCCAATTCGGTCACCAGTATCTTCGGGGAATCTGGATGCGGCTCGATCTTCTGGCGCAATTTGCGCACGAAGATGCGGAGATAATGCGTGTCATGGACATGGATGGAGCCCCAGACCTCTTTGAGCAGATGTTGGTGTGTGACCACGTTCCCGGCGTGCTGAGCCAGCACTTGTAGCAACCGATATTCTTTCGGCGTCAGAGTCAGCCGCTTGTCGTTGAGCAGCACCGCGCGCGCGGCAAGATCGATCGTGAGGGGGCCAGCCTTGACGGTGGGCTCGCCGGACACCGCGCGCATTTGCCGCCTGAGCGCCACCCGCACACGTGCGAGCAACTCTGCCATGCCGAACGGCTTGACCACGTAGTCATCGGCGCCAAGTTCGAGCAATCGCACTTTCTCCGCCTCGTTCGACCGTACCGACAGCACAATGATCGGGACGCTCGACCAGGAGCGGATCCGCTCGACGACGTCAGAGCCATCCATATCGGGCAGGCCCAGGTCAACGATCACCAAATCGATGGGGCGCAATGTCGCCGAACGGATGGCCTCCGTGGCGGTGCCGGCTTCGTGGACGACAAAGCCGTTGAGTTCAAAGCCAGTGCGCAAGAACCGGCGAATCTGAATCTCGTCGTCCACGACGAGAACGATGGGGGCGGGCTCACTCATCGGAATCGCTTTCCATTTGTGGGACGGCAGCTTGTGTCACCGGCAATTCAACGTCGACCGTTGTGCCAAGGCCGGCGCCCTCGCTGACGGCATTCACCTTCCCGCCGTTGGCGGCGATAAAGGCGTTGGCAATCCAGAGCCCTAGTCCGGAGCCGCTGGTGGTCGCGGCATGCCGCTGGCCACGCGCGAACCGATCCCAGATCTTTGACGTTTCTGCGGCGGTCAATCCGGCGCCCTGATCGGTCACGCTGATAACCAGACGACCGTCGCGCGCGCGCGCCGCAACGGCGATCCGCGAGTTAGCGATGGAATATTTCACCGCGTTGTCGAATATCTGAATCAACGCCTGCTGCACCAGAACCGAGTCGACGTGGATCAGCGGCAGGTCCGGCGGCAAATCAATCTCCAGGCGCCGGTCCGCGAGGCGATGACGGCAGCGTTCCACGGCCGAGTTGATGATATCGGCCGGGTCCGCCCATTCATCATGCGGCTTCACGCCATCGCTGCTGATGCGCGTCGCATCGAGCAGATTCTGGATATCGTTGTTGAGGCGCTCGGCTTCGTCGCGCACGTCATGAACAAGTGCAGTCAGCTTCTTTTCTTTTTGCAGGGCAGGGGCCGCGCTCAGCACCGTGGCGGCGCCGAGGATCGACGCGAGCGGCGTGCGCAACTCGTGGCTGACGGACCCAATCAGCGCCTCACGCAGCTGATCGGTCTGCGAACGCATGCGCGCTTCGCTGATCGCATGCGCGACGCCAAGCCGTTCAAGCGTTGCGGTCGCGTCCGCCAGCACCGCGTCAACGCGAATTCGCAGCTCATCGGAGCGCTCCTTCGATTCATGGCCAAGATTGATCGCGATCACTCCGAACTCGAGGCTCTTCGGGGACACCGCGCGGACGAGCCAGATTTCACCGCTCGCAGCCGTCACCATTCCGGGCGTCGTGTCGCGATGGCCCGATGCGACTTCCACAACCTCCGTGAGGACGGGCTCCGGCACAGTCACGCCCGCGCGCCGTCCGTTGCTGTTCGACGCTTCACGGGCACTTGCGAACAGCACAACGTTGCGCTGCATGATGCTCGCGAGGTGGTCTTCAATGGCGGCATGAATATCGGAAACATCGAACGCCACGGCCAGACGGCGTGAGAACGCATAAAGATCGCGCAGGTCGATCTCACGCTGGCGGGCCATCTCAAGCTGCCGCTTGAGGCGGGTGGCGAGCTGGCTCACCGCGACCGCCACGAAAATAAACAGGGCCAGATCGAGGACTTCCTGCGGGTCCCTGATCCGGAAACTGTAGAGCGGCGCATAGAAGAAGAACGCCGACGCGAGCACGCCGCAGATCGCGGCTACGACTGCGGGCACAATTCCCCAGCGCGTTGCCGCAATCACGACCGGGATGAGGAAAAGCACCGAGCCGTGGGCGAGGCCGACTTGCCACACCAGCGCGAACAGGACCGCGGTCAGAATGGCAACAAGGCCGAGCGTCCAGAAGACGCCTGGTAATACCTTGCGGATACGGTCCAGTCTGAGAGCGTTTTGCATCGCTACGCCGGCGCCGCCAGTTTCGTTGCGGATGCCGGAATATACGCCGTGCGACCCTTGTCTGTCTTGGCTCGCTTGGTTACATAGCGCCATCTATTCGGGCCTATTTCAGGCCCGTTTGGGTTCCGGAGAGGTGGCTGAGTGGTTGAAAGCACCGCACTCGAAATGCGGCATACTCGCAAGGGTATCGGGGGTTCGAATCCCTCCCTCTCCGCCAGCCCATAACCCCGCCGAGATTGACGGCGAGGCCGACGACAGCGCCGCGCTGACGCATCAAGCACGCGAGAAGGCCGCAGGCGAGGACGCGCGAGACGGGGGGTAAAGCGGACGTGCCGTTTTGCCCTGCAGGTGTCCGCTGTTGATCCATAGCGGAGACGGGGTCACCCGGCAATTTTGGTGTTCCCTCGTCTTCGCGTTTACGCAGATCACCCTCTTGCGAGCGCCACATTAGTGGACGAACATGCTCCGGGGCACGACCTCTTTGCACGTTGCCATGACGTGGGAGCAGCCCGCTCATGAAGGCCAAATCGCAAAACTTGAAAGTCACTACTCACGCTCGGAGGAGTGTCCGATGAGCTTAAAACTGTTTGTCGGTTTACTGACCATGGCGTTAAGCGCCGGCTACGCGATTCCGACCGCAGCACAGGAGGTTTTGCCCTTTCCTCCGAAGCCTTCCGGCAGCACAGCCGAGCGCACTATGCAGGAGTCAATTTACAATCCGCTCCCGCCTCTGAGCCATCTACGGAAGGATGCGCCTAACATTCTCGTCGTGCTTATTGACGATGTCGGGCCCGCCCAAACGGATACATACGGCGGCGAAATCCATACCCCGACACTGAGCAAGATAGCGGGGGAAGGGATTTCTTATAACCGATTTCACACGACCGCGATGTGTTCGCCCACACGCGCGGCCTTGCTCACGGGCCGCAATCACCACCGTGTCGGCAACGGTCAGATCGGGGAATTGGCGAATGATTGGGATGGCTACACGGGCATCATCCCTAAGAGCAGCGCCACGGTCGCCGAGGTGCTTAAGGACTACGGGTACAGCACCGCTGCCTGGGGGAAGTGGCACAATACACCTCCAGATCAAACGACCGCTGCCGGCCCGTTTGTTAACTGGCCCACCGAGATTGGCTTCCAATATTTTTACGGGTTTCTTGCCGGCGAAGCCTCGCAATGGGAACCGCAGCTCGTCCGCAATACGGCGTACGTCGAACATCCCCGCACTTCAGGCGGCCACAATTATTATCATCTGAGTGAAGACCTTGCCGACGACGCGATCCACTGGTTGCGTCAGCAGAAAGCGTTTAGTCCGGACAAACCATTTTTCATGTATTGGGCGAGCGGGGCTTCTCATGGCCCCTTTCACGTGCCGAAGGAATGGGCCGATAAATATAAAGGCAAGTTCGACGATGGCTGGGACAAATACCGCGAGCGGGCTTACCAGCGTGCCAAACAAATGGGCTGGATACCATCGGATGCACAACTGACCCCGAGGCCAGCAACGCTCGCTTCATGGGATTCGATCCCGGATGACGAGAAGCCCTTCCAGCGCCGCCTCATGGAGGTGTTCGCCGGATTTACCGAGCACGTAGATGTACAGATCGGGCGCATCGTTGATGAAATTGATCGGCTGGGCTACGGCGAGAACACACTCGTCCTTTATATCTTCGGGGACAACGGTGCCTCTGCTGAAGGGCAAAACGGCACCATTAGCGAGCTTTTGGCGCAGAATGGTATTCCCACTACCACGAAACAGCAGATCACGGCGCTCGACGCGCTCGGCGGTCTCGACGCGCTCGGCTCGCCGAAAACCGACAATATGTATCATGCTGGCTGGGCCTGGGCAGGCAGTACGCCTTATCAGGCGACCAAGCTCATCGCCT
>JBATYN010000249.1:0-2523 GCA_049674125.1 Pseudolabrys sp.
TTCCCGGTCTCTACGTTGCCGGCGGTCTTGGGGGACATAGTAACGGACTGATAGCGCTGGCGACCTATGACGGCAAAGTCGTCGCTGACGGCGTCGCCAACGATCTTTCCAAACTCCGCAGTGGGGAGATTCCGCAAGCTCGGATCGATGCCGAAGAAAGACGACTCAATCAATTTCTCGCGAAAAAAGGCGACATCGTGCCTGCCGCAGTTAAAGAAACGCTTCGCAAAATCATGTGGGACAACGTCGGCGTAGAGAAAGACGACACCAGCCTAAACGCGGCACTGGACGACATCGACCGTTTACGGATCGAACTGCTGCCGCGCATGAACGTGGCTTTCAAAGGCCGCACCGCCAATTATGAATGGCTCGACTCCATCGATCTGACCAACATGATCGACGCCTGTGAGTTGATCATTCATTCATCGATTGAGCGCCGGGAAAGCCGCGGGCCGTTCATGCGGCGCGATTTTCCCGCGACCGACAACACGAATTGGCTGCCCGCCACTATTATGATCAAGACCGAACACGGCTGCCGCTTCGAGCAGCGGCCCTACGAGCTGCCGTTCTACCAGCCGGGTTTTGCCACCAAGAATAATATGGAGGTGGCGTGGTGAGCCTCGCGGTACAGGGCATTGATGCGCGCCGGCTCGGCCAAGCGGAGAACGGCGACAGCCTCCGGGCGCGCAATTCCGCGAATCACGAAGGCGAATTCCTATCGGTCAAGGTCAAACGATCAGCCGATGGCGGATTTGGAAACTACCGCGTGCCCTATCAGAAATGGATGCGCGTGCTCGATGCATTAAATTATGTCGCGGAGCACGACGCCCCGGATTTGGCCTACCGCTGGTTCTGCGGCTCAAAGATGTGCGGAAGCTGCGCCGTGCGCATGAACGGCCGCGAGGTGCTAGCCTGCTGGGAAGCCGCGGTGCGGGAGATGACGATCGAACCGCTGCGCAATTTACCAGTAATCCGCGACCTGGTGGTGGACCGTGCACCCTACGAGAAGCGCGTCGCCGCGTTCGAGCCGTGGCTGCAGCGGCGCGAGCCCTATTCCGGATTTCCCGAGCCGCTGTCGCATAAAGACATCAAAGACGCCTCGAAGGCGCTCGACTGCATCAGCTGCATGGCGTGCTACTCGGCTTGCCCGGTGATCGGGCTCGGCGACCTCACCGATTTCGCGGGGCCCGCGCCGCTGGTGCAACTCGGACAAACCGCCCTCGATCCACGCAACGACCCGGCAAAGGTGCGACGCGAGCTGGAACGGTCCGGCATCTTCAATTGCGTATCCTGCTACAAATGCGAGGAAGTTTGCCCGGCCGGCATTCCGATCGTGTCGCGTATCATCGAGCCGCTAAAAGCCAGGGCCGCCGAACTTTTGCCTGCGATGGCCAGACATCCGCGCGCGTTCCGCGCCATTGTCGCCGCCCGCGGCCGCATCGACCCCGGCGCATTGATCTTGCGGGTACAAGGCTTGCGCGCATTAGCGCACATCCCACGGCTATTGCGCATGTTGGCGCGCGGCAAGATCAACCCGCTTAAAACAGTGCTTGGCACCAAGACGGCCGCCGCCAATGCAGCGGCGCGTATTCTCTCGCAACCCCGTGCATAAAATGAAGTGGGCCTATTATCCTGGTTGCTCCGCGCGCAGCACATGCGCCGAATTGAACGACGCGACCCACCGCGTCGCTCAAAAACTCGGCGTAGAACTCGTGCAACTGGAATCCGCAACCTGTACCGGCGCGCGCGAGCTGCGCGCCATTGATCCGGTCGGGTTCTACACTCTCAACGTTCGAATCTTAGCATTGGCGGAACAGCAGCAACTGCCGCTACTTACAATTTGCAACACATGCACGCTCAACGTGCTTGATGCGCATGCCGCATTCGTCGACGATCCGGCGCTGGCGCACGAAGTCAATGGACGGTTAGCCGGCGAAGGCTTGAGCTACAGTGGCCACACCCGTATCAGCCATTTTCTGTGGATGCTGTATGAAAACATCGGCGAGGATGAGTTGCGTAAGCGGGTGGTGCGGCCGCTCAACGGCCTGACGGTCGCGGCATTCTACGGCTGTCATATCACGCGTCCACCGGGGCGTTACGGCTTTGTAGATTCCCGGAACAATGTCGCTCTGGAAAAACTTGCGGTCATTTTGGGTTGCCAGCCAATCGACTACACCGGCCGCACCGAATGTTGCGGATTTCACACCGCCGCGCATGACGAACGCATCTCCATCAAACTCAGCGGCCAGCACATCCTCTCGGCCAAAGCCAACGGAGCCAAAACGATCGTAACCCCCTGCCCGCTTTGCCATACGGTG
Organism: Pseudolabrys sp.; assembly: GCA_049674125.1. GTDB lineage: Bacteria > Pseudomonadota > Alphaproteobacteria > Rhizobiales > Xanthobacteraceae > Pseudolabrys. The sequence goes on from JBATYN010000249.1 coordinate 2,319, forward strand.
CTGGACGGGTTTCAACGGGAGATAGAAGAAGACATGGGCGCTAAACTTGAAATGCCGGTTTTGCATCTGCCGCAGCTCGTCGGTCTCGCGCTCGGTATGACGCATGAGGAGTTGGGGATCGACCGCCATATGATCGCGTTGCCGCCGCTCGCGGAGAGCGCCGGCTCGCCTACGGCGAACAATTCTTTGATCTGACCGGAGAGCC
>JBATYN010000250.1:0-1629 GCA_049674125.1 Pseudolabrys sp.
AACCATGACCTCAAGACGCACGGGAACACCTGGATGCGATTCCAGCATCGCCCAGCCCGCGATGAACTGGCGATCAGCAATCTCCACGTTGCCACGTAGCGGTCCATCCTGGGGAATGCTCTGTCCCATCTGCTCGGCGCGAGCCCAAAGCCGGCGCTGGATTGCCGCGAGTTCCTCGCCAGCCTCGACAACCGAGGCACAGAACTTCCACTTCTGCGTTGCCACGTCGGGATAGAGTTCCGCAGCCTCGAAAGCGTTTTGGAACATTTCTCTGTTGTCGCAATCGATATATGTCTCGGCTGCGGCGCCCTCGGCGTAGATCACGTCGTGCGCGGCCAATTCGATATGAAAATAGCAGATCGCATCGATCCCCTTTGTCATCACGACGCTGACGCCGTTCACCAACTCGCGGGCCGGCACAAGTGCGCCATCGAGGTACAGCGCATGCTCGGGCGACACATATAAATCGCGCTTCGGCAAACCGTCCGCCAACGCGCCGGCGCGGATCAGGACCGGTGCGAGTTCCGGATTGGCAGCAGCAAAGGCACCCGCGTAGCTGCGCCGCCCAATCCACCTGATCGGCTTAGCATGACCGTGACGTGCAATGACCAAATCGCCGACTGCCAGTGTCTCTATGGGTCTTTCGCCGGTATCGGTGAGTATGCGGGTGCCTTCCAGATAGCAGGCGACAAGGGTCCCGCCGCTGCCGTCGTTGGCTAAGGAGAAAGAGCCGAGCTTATCGATATCGGCGAAGGTGAATACCGTTTTTGACCCATTAAGGATCGTCAGCTGTGTGCCCTGGTATTTGGTCGTATAGCTGCTCGAGAAGGGAAGCGAGGCAAGGTCTATCGTATTGGCTCCCGACAGGCCCGTGATGTGCGCCGCCAGACGTGAGGTGTCATTGTCGAGTAGCAGAGAATTCGCTTGGCTGTCCGCGAAACCGATGGTGCTTGCGCGCGCAGCGTCGCTGCCAAGCTCGAGCACGCCATCGGACGAGATCGAATAGATATTGCTGCCGGCGATCGCGTTTGCGAACAAGCTTCCTCCGGCTATGTCCACCGTTCCCCCTGATCCGGCGAACGTGCCGAGGACGTTCATTACGCCGTCATCGATTACGGTCGCAGTGCCGTCCAACCTCATGTCCGAGAAATTCGCGGTTCCATCGGTCGCAACGTCGAGCGTGTTGCCGCGGATTACGGTATTGCCCTCGACCGATAATGACCCATCGTCCAGCAGCGTATGGTTGCCGGTTCCGCTTAGGGTCAGACTTGCAACGTTGAAGGGTGTGTCCGTTGCCGTGATCACCACCGTGTAGGTTCCAGCTCTGCCAATCGTGACGTCACTGCCGGAATCCGGGACAATGCCTAAAGACCAATTGCCGGCGGCATCCCACAGGCTGTTGCCGATAGTAGCGCCATTCCATTTGTTTGCTGGCATTTACTTCGTCCTTCTCAAATATTCGTGGATGGCCCACAGCGTGGAGTGTACATTCGCAGGCACGTGCACACGGCAGTCGCAAGAGCGATTGGCCGTAGGGATCAGGCAATGGTCACAATGTTTTCGGCAATCGGAAGGCGACGCCGCCAACCTCGCGCCTATCGATCGACATGCATGTCAATCGGAGAGCAG
>JBATYN010000251.1:0-4183 GCA_049674125.1 Pseudolabrys sp.
CGGAGACGTTCGTATGGATGCCTTCTTTGATCGCCTGATCATTGGTGCGGCGACCATCGATGAGCTTTTGTCGAACGAATACGAAACATTGCCCGGGCAAAAAGCCGACACCGATTTAGCCACGCGCCGCCTCGCTGCATGGTGTCGATCCTGCGCTAGCGGCGATTGGGCACTGTTTGACAGGCGATTGGACCAGGATGGACTTGCGATCACCAAAATACTCGAGCGATTTGCAACGGTCCGCCGCAAAGCGTCCGCTGTCCCGCCGCCATGGCTCGCGGACGCAATCTGGATCGACGTGGCGCTTCAAGATGCCGAAAATGGCGACGCTACGAAAATATTAGACGAAACCGAACCATATGCATTTGAACAACTATTCATTCCAGTGGTCGAGCAGGCTGAATGCCTCCTTTGGGATGACATTGTTGGCGGGACACCCCCCATCCTGGAAAACTCCGCGCGGATGTGTCTCAGTCGTTCCCTTCTAAGGGAATTGTGCAATCTCACTGCCGCGGCAATTTACGAGCGTTTCACTAAAGCCCGGAAGAATGCCGACTCCACTTTCAATGCACCGAATGGCGGCCCGACGGCCCGTTATGGCCAATTCATTGCAGAGATGAAGGGCGGTGGCTTTCGGCAGTTGTTCGAGAACAAGCCAGTCCTTCTTCGGTTGCTTGCTGTAACCACGCGGCAATGGATAGAGACGTCCAGAGAATTTGTTCTGCGGCTAAGCGCAGATTTGCCGGCTATCCGGGGTCATCTCATTGAGTCGACCCATAACGCGTCGGTCGTAAAAATTGAAGGCGAGATCTCTGATCCACACAATGGTGGGCGCTCTGTCCAGATTGTCACTTTTTCGGATGGACAGCGGGTTGTCTACAAGCCGAAAGATTTGCGGTTGGATGTTGCTTGGCACAAGCTTATCGAGCAATTAAACGGTTTAGAGCCTCCGCTCGACCTTAAAGCGGTCCGCGCGATTGCGCGTGAGGGCTACGGCTGGACGGAATTCATAAAGCATGCCGGATGCACTGACCGGGAATGCTGCAGGCGGTTTTTCATGCGCGCCGGCGCTTGGCTCTCGCTGTTCCACTGTTTCGTCGCGAGCGACATGCACCAGGAAAACATGATTGCAGTCGGCGATCATCCTGTGCCGGTGGATCTTGAAACAATCCTTCAGACAACGATGGACGGGCAAGAAACCGCGGACGAAGAAGCTCCCGCCTTCGACCTGGCGGTCGAAAAACTTGCTAACTCCGTCATGATGGTTGGCCTGCTCCCGGCCTATGGGCGATCACCGGACAACAACATCTTTGCTATCGGTGGAATGACGGCAGACTGGAATTCGAAAATAACGATTAAGTGGGAAAGCATAAATTCCGACCAGATGCGGCCGACGAAATCAAAGGTTGGCAGCAACAATAGTCCGAACCTGCCGCATATTGGTGGCGAATACCGTAAATTTGGCGACTACGTCGATGATTTTCTTTCAGGCTTTGAGCAATACGCGAAATTTTTGCTGCAGTATAAAAGTGCGAGCTCGCTTGCGTTATTCGACGACTTCGCCGGAATTCCGGTACGCAAAGTTGTTCGCGCGACCCGCTTTTACGCAATGTTGCTTCAGCGTCTCAAAGACCATCGCACGATGGACGACGGAGTCATATGGTCTGCGCAGGCGGATTTCATCTCCAGGTTGGCCGAGTGGGACAAGGGAACCGATTCTCGCTGGCCAATACAGCGGGCCGAACGGTCCGCGCTTTTGTCGTTGAACGTTCCGCACTTTGTTTCACCAAGCGATAGCGACGAGCTACGCGATGCCGCCAGCTTTTCCATTCGCACTGGTAGTGAGACGGGCTTAAGCCGCGCAAAAGCTCGCTATCGGGAGTTCGACGAGAAAGCAATCGCATGGCAGTTGGATGTCATACGGGCGAACACGAGTTCATATTTGAAAAATCGTTCCGCCGGTGAGGTCAAACCGGCGAAGCCTGAATTTGCTGGGATGCGACCGGCTGACATTTTCGCGGGAGAGGCCGACAAGATTGCTGACGAATTGTCACGTTATGCCATGCGCCAAGGTTCCGGCGCCGCCTGGATCGGAATTGACTGTCTCGGTGATGCCGAGGTCTTCCAGCTCGTTTCTCTCGGGCCGGACCTTTACAATGGCTTGTCCGGCATTGGTGTCTTTCTCGCGGCGCACGCCGCTGTGAGGGGGCGTGATTCTTCCGCCGGGCTTGCCCTGGCAAGCATTGCCTATCTTCGAAAAAATCTTAAAGGCCTAAATGCGGCGCGAATGGCGCGATCCCTTGGAATCGGCGCTGCGACAGGTCTGGGCTCGATTGTCTATGCCCTGACTATCATGTCGAAGTATCTCGACGCCCGCGACTTGCAGACCGATGCACAGGTGGTCGCGGACCTGTTTACTGATGAACTTATCTCGGCAGATAAACGGCTCGATATCATTGGTGGAAGCGCTGGAGCGATTCTTGGTTTGCTTCGGCTCTATCGGGATAGCCAATCAAATCGCGTTCTTTCGCGCGCCATTAAGTGCGGCGAACATCTGATTGCGCAAAGGCGACACGGGACGGATGGCCGACGCACGTGGCTTGGACAGGGTTCGGGTCCGCAACCGCTGAATGGTATGTCGCACGGCGCCGCTGGCTTTGCCTATGCGCTTGCATCATTAGGTGCGGTCACAGGGCGGGAGGAATTCGCGCAAGCCGCGCGTGAATGTATTGAATTTGAAAACGCCAGCTTTAGTGCAGACCACAACAATTGGCCCGATTTGCGCGCTAGCGATGCCTCGTCATGGCCGTGTCAGTGGTGTCACGGTGCTCCAGGCATTGGCCTTGCGCGGATCGCCACCGCCAAACGGGCAGGGGTGAATCCTGCGGCCTACCTGACGGATATACGACACGCGGTCAAAGGCGCGCGGGCCGGATGGCCCGGCGCAGTCGATACGCTGTGCTGCGGTACGCTCGGGAGCATCGAATTCTTTTGCGAGGCCGGCAAGATACTGGACAGCAGCGAGCTGCGCGAGCTCGCGACTAAGCGCTTTATCGACGTTTTGAGCGCCGAGAAGTCAACGGGCGATCTGCGCTGGAACGCAGGCAAAAGGCAATTCAATTTGGGCCTCTTCCGCGGCCTGAGTGGCGTCGGCTACACCGCTTTACGGCAAATCGAGCCGTCTTTGGCCAATGTCCTCATCTGGGAATAGTCGCGCTGTTTCTTGCGGGTGAAAGCGGTTTCGCCTCTGCGATGCCCGATGGCATTTTATGAGACGATAACTCATAATCGAAATTATGGAATTGCGTCATCTCCGGTACTTCGTGGCCGTCGCGGAAAAATTACATTTCTCGCGCGCGGCTGAATATCTCAATATTTCCACACCGACGCTGAGCCACCAGATCCAGGCCTTGGAAACAATGCTCGGCGCCCAATTGCTTTCGCGCAAAACAAAAAGCGCGGTGTCACTCACGCAAACGGGCAAACGCTTTCTGGAGGAGGCCCGCGCAACACTGAAGCAGGCGGAAAACGCCGAGTTGGTTGGAAGGCGTGCAGCGCGCGGCGATATCGGTTCGATAGCCATCGGTTACATACTGTCGGCGAGTTGTATCGGATTGCTTCCGGAGCTGATTGCAACCTTTCGAAAAGACAACCCGGACGTCTCGTTGCAACTTAGCCGCTTGGAAACATTTCCTCAGATGAAGGCGATTATCGATGGAGTCCTGGACGTCGGCTTCATCAGGGCGCCGCAACGTTACCCCGCCGAGCTTACGGGGTTTGTCGTTCACCGCCATCCTTACCGTGTTGCCATTCCGAAAGGCCATCACCTGGCGAGGCAAAAGAAAATAAGCCCGGCGGCCCTTGCCCAGGAACGGTTTGTCTCGGGTTCCCTGGAGATGGAGGTTGGCTTTTGGGGAAACCTGGGTGCGGTGTCGAAGCCGGGACAATCGCTTCAAATCGTCGAACGTGCGCCGGATATATTTTCGCTTCTGACCCTTGTTGCCGCGGGTACCGGAATCGGCATTATCTCCGCGCCTATGGAGAATGTGGCAATTCCTGGCATCGTGTATCGAAATCTTGCCGGCGCCTTCCAGGAAGCAGAGATTGCCGTTGCCTATCGAAAGAGCGAAAATGCGCCCGCCGTTAAATCATTTATTCAAAAGCTGCGGACAAAATCACGTAT
>JBATYN010000252.1:0-7275 GCA_049674125.1 Pseudolabrys sp.
GACAGCGTCTGGGCAACGCTGCTTGGCTTCGAACATCGGCATCGCTGAGCGAATTCCGTAAGTGCGCGCGACATAGCATGCGGCCGCCACGACGCCGCGCTTGCCACCACCGATAATCACCGGTTTGTCCGCCAGCGCGGGATCGTCGCGCTTTTCGATGGTTGCGTAAAAAGCGTCGCAGTCGACGTGGGCGATGGTGAGAGTATCGACGTCGGGGTGGCGCACCAATCGTGGCGAACCGCAAAGCGGGCAACGCACGGGCTGAGCGGGCGTGTCGGCAAGGCAGTCGCGACAAAAATTCATGGCATCTCACGCTCCCAGGGACGGCCGGAAAGCATTGTCAGCGCCCGATCGATATCGGTCGGGTCAATGCCGGCTTCGCTTGCAAAGGCTGCGATCAGTCCATCGTCCGAGGCCAAATACTCGAGGACACCGGCCAGGAACCCTGGCTCATGCGCCGCCGAGCGAATCTCAGCCGGACCAATGCCGGTTACGGCGAGGAAGCGCCCGAGGCGTTCACCATCCCCGGCAATGAAGGTAAGAGCCTGAATCGCAAGCCCTTCTGCCTGTTCCCGTGTGAACGGATGGCTTTGCTTCATCAAGTAAATTTGCCTTTCCGTAACAAATCGGCACTACCGTGCCGATCATGCCCGAGCGGGGCCGCAGTGGCGACTGCGCCGACGCGACTGAACGCGCATTGGGGACAAAAGGGCGGGAAGGGGAATGCCAAAGACCGTCCTGATCGTGGAAGACAATGAGCTCAACATGAAGCTCTTCCACGACCTTCTTGAAGCGCATGGTTACCAAACTATCGGCACCCGCAACGGGATCGAAGCGCTCGATCTCGCCCGCAAGCACCGGCCGGACCTGATTTTGATGGACATCCAGTTGCCCGAGGTTTCGGGCCTCGAAGTCACCAAATGGCTCAAAGACGATCCCGAGCTTAAGGCGATACCGGTCGTAGCGGTCACGGCGTTTGCCATGAAGGGCGACGAGGAGCGCATCCGCGAGGGGGGCTGCGAAGCCTATCTCTCCAAGCCGATCTCCGTCGGCAAATTCATCGAGACCATCCGTCACTTTCTTGGTGCGGGCTGAAGGTGCGTTAATGACAGCCCGCGTTCTCGTCGTCGACGACATCCCAGCCAACGTGAAGCTGCTCGAGGCGCGGCTGTCGGCTGAATATTTTGACGTCGCGACCGCGTACAATGGTCACGAGGCGCTGGCGCTGTGTGAGCGCGCCGAGTGCGATATCGTTTTGCTCGATGTGATGATGCCGGAACTCGATGGCTTCGAGGTCTGCCGCAAGCTCAAAGCCAATCCGCTCACCCATCACATTCCCGTCGTTATGGTGACTGCGCTCGATCAGCCGTCCGACCGCGTGCGCGGCCTGGAAGCCGGCGCCGACGACTTCCTCACCAAGCCGGTCAGCGACATTGCGCTTCTGTCGCGCGTGCGTTCGCTGGCGCGGTTGAAAATGGTCACCGATGAATTGCGCATGCGCGCGGTCACTTCGAGGGAAATCGGCATCCAGAGCCCGGAGCGCGAGGCGGTAATGGAAACCGGCCGCAATGGCCGCGTGCTGATTGTGGACGACGAGCCAAGCTCTCACGAGCGCCTGACGGCAACCCTGTCAACTGAGCACACCGTTGAGGTTGAAGTCGATCCGAACGAGGCGTTGTTTCGTGCCGCAGAAGGCGACTATGACCTTGTGATCGCATCGCTCGGTCTGAAGGACTTCGACGGCCTCCGTCTGTGCAGCCAGATCCGCTCGCTCGAACGCGCCCGAAATATCCCGATCCTGGCGCTTGCCGAAGCCAATAACGCCACGCAGCTTGCGCGCGGGCTGGAAATCGGCGTGAACGATTACTTGACGCGCCCGATCGACAAAAACGAATTGCTGGCACGTGTGCGCACGCAGATCAAAAAGAAGCGGTACACCGAGCGGCTGCGCGACAACGTTCAGATGTCGATCGAGGCGGCGATCACCGATGGATTAACGGGCCTCTTCAACCGCCGCTACATGGAAACGCATCTTGGCACGCTGGTGGAGCAATCGGCAGCGCGCGGCAAGCCGATCACGGTGCTTGTGGTCGACATCGACTATTTCAAAGCGATCAATGACGGGTATGGCCACGACGCAGGCGATGACGTGTTGCGCGAATTCTCGCTGCGAGTCCGTAAGGCAATCCGCAACATCGATCTCGCGTGCCGGTATGGCGGCGAAGAATTCGTGATCGTGATGCCCGAAACCGATATGGCTGTGGCGACAATGGTCGCTGAGCGTATGCGCCGGCGTATCGCCAGTGAGCCGTTTGCGGTCGAGCAAGGCAAATGCAGCATCGAAGTAACGATTTCGATTGGGATCTCCGCACTTTCGGACCCGTCCGACACTGCGGCGACAATCCTCAAGCGGGCCGATCAGGCGCTTTATCGCGCCAAACGCGACGGCCGAAACCGCGTAGTGCCGGACGCCGCCTGAGGCCGCGGCAGGGGACACAGCGAGTAAATAGGAAGCTACGGCAGGAGCCGAACTTAGCCAGTTGCGAGGGAGGTGTCTTTGCTGAAGCGGTTCTTCGGAGCATTTGCCAAATCCGCTCCCACGATCGTTGCGATGAGCTCAATGTTCATCGCCGCATCGTCGTTGTACCACACCGTTGACGCTCAACGTCGCGATCTTGAATACAAAGAAATCTCAATCCAGCCGCGACCGTCACTGTTGCCGGTCTTTGCGGATATGAGCTTGAGCATCAAAAACCTCGGGCTGGGACCGGCGGTCATCCGGCAAATTGATTTTGAGCAAGACGGGCAGTGCGTCTCGTCAGCCGGAAAAGACGCCAGCGAGTGGCAGAAGATCTACGCCGCATTTCTGAACGCGACGGCAGTCGCCGTTTATTCAAAATCTCTCTCTTTCGTGTCCAAGGTGCCGGGCGACAAGAAAAAATTTGATTTCGAAGTCGACGCGTTACAGGTGAATGACACAATTCGCGCCGGGGAAGATCGATACCTTTTCCGGCTGGCTCCCGGCACGCTGAAGCTGTTTCGAGGTGCGGACACCTCGGCGCAAGTCGCAGCGGCTGATAAATTCAGTCAAAACGCGTACACGGTCCCGATCATCATCCACACATGTTCCGCGACCGGCCGCACGTGCATGTTCGTCGGCGAGGCGGCCGCGTGCACAGCGATGCCGGCAACCGACACGGGGGCAACATCGTCAGTTGCGCCGCCGAGGTTTGCACCCGGCTGACATCGCCTCCGGCGGCGCAAATCGCTTGGGCGCCTAGAGACTTAGCGAACTTGGTGCAGCGGCCGGGCGAGGGGCTAAACCGGGGACACGGCCGGTGACACTGTCCCCGACTCGCCCTACGCTGGTTGTTGAAAACCCTGCTGGTGCCAGGTCCGCCGCATCTCCTGGGTCTGTAGGGTTTCGGCCGGCCTGGGAGCGGTGCGAGTGGCCTCCTCATGCTGCCGCTTCCGGCCGGCCACCAATTCAGTGATTGCGTCCGCTAGGGCCGAACGATCGTCCAGCCCTTTTCGCTGAGTTCGATCAGCGTCACCACGCCCGCTTTCACACGTTCCGCATTTTCGACCAGCGGGGGCTCCTTGCCCTCAGTGCGGGTCATCGCCTCGAGCGTATTTTCGCAGGCCATGAAAGAAACGTTCGGCATGCCTTGCTTGAATGATTTCAGCCGCGGCTTAACCGGGGACGTATCCTCGCGCAGCATGTGCAGCCCGGCGTTGAAGGCCACAATCTGGATATCGATCTCTTCGCCCTTGTCGGAATAATATTTCGACACGTTCGCAGCGACGTTGAGAACGGCGTTCATCTTGGCCGGGTCGTTATCGCTGATTTGGAGCGCGAGTTTGTGCTTTTCGGCGGCGCCGGCCTGCGCGCAGGCAAGCGGCAACAGCAGCAGCGCGGCAAAGAGCGTGCGAAGCATCGTGGATGCCTCCGCGATCACTTGATCTTGGATTCGCTGTACTCGACGTGCTTTTTCGCGATCGGATCGTATTTTTTCTTTTTCATCTTGTCGGTCTGCGTGCGCGAATTTTTCCGGGTCACATAGTAGTGTCCGGTGCCGGCGCTGGAGACCAGCTTGATCTTGAGACTGGCGGCTTTGGCCATGGAATCTTCCTTAAATCGTATCGTGCGGTGGCGGGGACGCCTTTGGCGCGGAAACTAGCGCCCAAGCGGCAAATGTCAAGAAAAGCAATGTTTTCGAGCGTTTATAGCAGTTCCCGGAAGAACTGCTGGTCGACCATGAAGTAATGCGGCACCGGAAGTTGGTGGCCCATGCCTGCCTCCACCCTTGCCAGCAACTCCTCAAGGACAATGCCTGTGATGGTTGGCATATCGAGCTGAGCCGCTTCTTCGATCGGCACCCAGGTGAGTTCTACCAGTTCGGAATCCGGGCCGACCACGCCCTCGATGGTATGGGCTATTGCCGACGCGTCTGCGGTCAAAAAGCGCGTGTCGAACCGTCGTGGCCGCCGCGGTGGCGTTACGGCGCGAGCGACGAAATGGATTTGGCCGAGGTCGGGATGCACCTTGGCTTTGGCAAACTCGGTCCAGAATTCGCCGGGCACCGCGGGGGGCTGGTCGCGTTGCACACCGAGCAGAAGGCCGGTCTCTTCTGCGGTCTCGCGCACCGCCGCCAGCGCAAATGCACGGGCAAATTCGGCGGTCGGCTCTCCAACCTGCACCATGAGTTTCTTTTGCGCTTCCGGGTGCAACTCGCTCACGGCCGTCATCAGCCGGTCCATGGGCTCGATGCGGCCGCCCGGAAAAACGAATTTCCCCGGCATGAATTTGTGCCCGGCGTGCCGGCGGCCCAGTAGCACCTTGGGCTTGGCCCCGGAGCGGTCGATCAGCATCAACGTCGCGGCGTCGCGCGGCTCGCTGTCGGGAAATGACGTGTCGCGCTCTGATTTTGTCATGCGCTCAGCCCAGATTTTTCCGAGATCTTTCGTCATCGTCCCTTCCGTTGCCTGCCACGATGCCGGTTCGGTACATAGCGATCGTTCGGCCGCGTTTCCTGACGCGCGCGGCGGTTCGGACGTCCGGACCGTCCTTCTGACATCAGTTCGAAGCGGAGCGCCCCGGCAACTGGCGCGGCTTCCACCAGCTTGACCGTCACCGGATCGCCGAGCCGGTACGTCTCGCCAGAGCGCGAGCCGACCATGGCGTGCCCTTTTTCGTCGTAGCGGAAATATTCGTCGCCAATAGTTCGCGCCGGGATAAAGCCATCCGCGCCCGTTTCACGCAACTTTACGAATAGCCCTGCGCGGGTGACCCCCGAAATGCGGCCGTCGAATTGCGCGCCAATGCGATCGGCAAGGAAATGCGCGATCAGTCGGTCGTTTGTCTCGCGCTCGGCTAACATCGCGCGCCGCTCGGTGGCTGAAATCTGTGCACTGACTTCGGCCAGTGTTTTCTGGTCGGTGTTTTCGGGCAGGCCGTCGGTGCCAAGTTTCAAAGCGCGGATCAGGCCACGATGCACGATCAGGTCGGCATAGCGGCGGATCGGTGACGTGAAGTGCGCATAGCGGCGAAGATTGAGCCCGAAGTGACCATAGTTTTCGGCTGAATACTCTGCCTGCGCCTGCGTCCGCAAAACGATCTCATTGACAAGCTGCTCGGCGTCCCTGCCTTTCACACGCGCCAGGATGCGATTGAAAGCTTCGGGCTTAAGCACACCGCCCTTGGCCAGGGGGATGTCGAGGGTTGCCAGAAACTCGCGAAGCGCCTGCACCTTTTCTATCGCGGGCTCGTCGTGCACACGGTAGATGAGGGGACAACGTGCACGCTCGAGCGTTTCCGCGGCCGCGACATTCGCGAGGATCATGAATTCCTCGATCAGCCGATGTGCTTCCAGCCGCTCAACAGTCATCACGCGGTCGACGGCGCTGTCACCCTTGAGAAGGATCTTACGTTCCGGCAGATCGAGATCGAGAGGTTGTCGCTCGACGCGCGCCCGCGCCATCGCCTCGTAGGCTGCGTAAAGTGGCACGAGCATACGTTCGACTATTCTCTCGGTGTCCTCGTCAGGACGTCCACTGATCGCCAATTGTGCCTGCTGGTAGGACAGTTTTGCGGCCGAACGCATAAGGATGCGGTGAAATGTGTGCGACCGCTTGCGGCCGTCGACGCCGACCACCATCCGCACCGCGAGCGCAGCACGGTCCTCGTGCGGTCGCAGCGAGCAGAGGTCGTTCGAAATGCGCTCGGGCAGCATCGGCACCACACGGTCCGGGAAATAGACCGAGTTGCCGCGTGTGAGTGCTTCGCGGTCGAGCGCTGAGCCGGGCGTTACGTAGTGCGAAACGTCGGCGATGGCGACGTTGATGATGAAGCCGCCACGATTGTTCGAGGTCGTATCCAGCTCGGCCTGGACGGCGTCATCATGGTCTTTGGCGTCGACCGGATCGATGGTGACAAACGGCACATGACGCCAGTCTTCGCGGCCTTGGGGTGTGGCGGGTTTAGCGGTGTCGGCTTCGAGTTGCGTCTCACGGCGGAACACGGACGGGATGCCATGCGCATGAATTGCAATCAGGCTGACCGCACGTTCGCTTTTGAGGGAGCCAAGACGCTCGACGACCCGGGCGGTTGGCAGGCCCAGTCGCGGCGCGCGCGATGTTTCGACCGCGATGAGATCTCCATCCTCGGCGTCGGCCGTCGCGCCGGCAGGAATGACCAGTTGCTTGCCGACCATTTTCTTGTCGACAGGTTCCAGCCGTCCGCCGCCGTGCGCGACTTTATGAAAAATTCCGAGCACCCTGTGTTTGGGATGATCGATAATCTTGATGATGCGTCCACGGTAATGGACGTCACCTTCCGCTTCGATTTCTTCCACCCGCAGAAGGATACGATCGCCGACTCCTGCGGCTTCGCCCGGCCGCGCCTTGCGCGGCGTATGAATGCGAATTTTAGGAGCGGCGCCACGGGCATCCTCATCCCATTCGTCCGGCGTCGCGATAAGGTCGCCGTCGTTGTCGCGCGCCGTGACATCTGCGAAGACGGTCGAGGGCAGAGCGCCGGCATGGTGCAGCTTTTTGCGCCGTTTTTCGATCGAACCTTCGTCGGCGAGTTCACGCAGCAGACGCTTGAGATCTGCGCGGAGCGCATTTTTGAGACCGAATGAGCGGGCAATTTCGCGGGTGCCGACTTTGCCGGGATTGTTACCGATGAAGGCGAGAATGTCGGCCTTTGAGGGAAGGGAGGGCGTTTTATTTTTCAAAATGGCAGTCCTGCGCCGCGCGCATGATCCCGAAAAG
>JBATYN010000253.1:0-7835 GCA_049674125.1 Pseudolabrys sp.
GCCGCGCGCGCCAAGGGGAGCCATTTTCGCTGCGAGCAACAAGCTTCCACCGCCGCTGCAACGCTTCGGCGCAAATGAGCGGGGCCAAACGGCGGAGCCGCCTCGCATTATGTTTCCGCCCGACGGCGCGAGGCTGGAAATCGCAACGAGCGGGCAGGCCGATCCTATTGCGCTTAAGATCTCGGGCGGCCGCGCACCGCTTACCATTGTGGTGAATGGCGTGCCCCAAGCTGCACAGAGTGGCCGTCATACCTTGTTCTTTCAGCCCGATGGTCCCGGCTTCGTTCGTTTGACGGTGATGGATGCCCGCGGCGCAGCCGATAGCGTTACCGTGCGGCTGCAGTAGCAGTGAATGACAGCACCTGTTGTTGGCCTTATTGTCCGGCACCACTGGGGATTCAGGGCTCAATAGCGTGAGCACTACGACCGACGAGACACGGACTTCGCTTTTTCCGGCGCGCGGACTTGCCGCCGCGCTGGACTATGCCGTGGGCTCACATGGCCGCGCGGTGGCCCTGCTCGTTGCATTTTCGCTTGTTGCCTTTGTGCCCGGCTTTTTCCAGATTCCTCCCGTTGACCGCGACGAAGCCCGTTTTGCGCAAGCCACAAAGCAGATGCTTGAAACGCGTGAATTCGTCGACATTCGCTTCCAAAATGAAGTTCGCTACAAAAAACCGGTCGGCATTTATTGGCTGCAAGCGGCGGCTGTAACGGCAGGCGAAGCGCTCGGGGTGCCGCAGGCGCGGACAACCATATGGCTCTATCGCTTACCTTCGCTTGTGGGCGCGATCTTGGCCGTGCTGTTGACCTATTGGGCTGCACTTTCCTTCGTCGCGCGCCGCACCGCACTCATTGCTGCACTGATGATGGCAAGCTCGCTCTTGCTCGGTGTCGAGGCGCGTCTTGCCAAGACCGACGCCGTGCTGCTGTTGACTTCGATTGCAGCTATGGCCGCGATGGCGCGCGTCTATCTCGCATACCGACGGAACCCCGATGCAGACATCGGTTGGAAGCAACAGGCTGTCCTTTGGACGGCGCTCGCCGGTGGTGTGTTGGTCAAAGGCCCATTGGTTTTGATGTTCGTCATCCTCACGGCGGCGGCGCTCTCAATTGCCGACCGCTCTGCGCGCTGGCTCTGGGCGTTGCGCCCGTTCGCCGGATTTGTCTGGTTGATACTCTTGGTGCTGCCCTGGTTCGTGGCCATCGTCGTCAAGTCCGGTGACAGCTTTTTCGTGCAGGCGCTGGGACATGACATGCTCGACAAAGTTGCGAGCGGGCAGGAGGCGCACGGTGCGCCGCCGGGATTTTATTTCGTGCTGTTCTGGGTGACGTTCTGGCCTGGCTCGGTTTTGGCGGGATTGGCGGCGCCAATGGTGTGGAATTCACGGCGCGAGCCGGGCGCACGGTTTCTGCTTGCGTGGGTCGTTCCGTCTTGGGTCGTCTTCGAGGCGGTCATGACCAAGCTGCCGCATTATGTGCTGCCGCTGTATCCCGCCATCGCCATTCTGATCGCGGGAATACTAGAACCCGGTGGCCTTTCGAAGGTGCGCTGGATCGTGCGCGGCACAATCGGGTGGTTCCTGTTTCCTACCGCAATCGCGATCACGGTGATGGTCGTATTCATCATGTTTGGCCGCGATCTCGGTTTGATCGCTTGGCCGTTTGCCGCGGTGGCAGTTATCTTCGGCTTATTCGCCTGGTGGCTTTACGACGTCGACGGCGCCGAACGCGCATTATTACGCGGCATAGTATCTTCTGTGTTTGTCGCTATCACCGTTTACGCCGTGACATTCCCGTCGCTGCCGTCCCTGTTTCCGAGCGCCATGATTGCGGAAGAGATTCGCGCGAGCGATTGTGTGCAGCCCCAGGTCGCCTCGACATTCGCTTACCAAGAACCCAGTTTGGTGTTTTTGCTCGGCACCGACACGCGCTTTACAGACGGTGCCGGAGCTGCCGATTTCCTGCGTATGGGGTCGTGTCATTTCGCGCTGGTCGATCCGCGCAGCGAGCGCAGCTTTGCGCAGCGCGCAGAATCGACCGGATTGCGCTATTCGTTCAGCCAGCGTGTTGAGGGCTATAATATTAGCATCGGAAAACCGGTCGTGCTGAGCGTCTTCCGTTCTCAGGCGAACCCGTGAACTCATGAGCGTATCCAACGGGTTCAATCGCGTGGAAGGCGAGGCGGTGATGGCGCTGCGCCGTTGCGTGACCAATGTCGTCACGGCTATCGGGGTGCTGACGCGCCGCGCACGCACGGACGGGCTTTGGCCGCTGACGCTTCGCGAATTTGCCATTGCGGCGGTCGCAGGAGTTGCCGCGCTCCTGCTATTGATGTGGACCGTTGACGCCGCCGCAACGCGTGGCGTGGGCCATCTGCCCCGCTGGATCATTGAGATTTTCGATAACATCACGGATTTTGGAAAGTCCGGCTGGTTCTTGTGGCCGCTCGGGTTATTGTTTTTGGCAGTTGCAGCACTGCCACCGATGTTGACGCCGTTCTCGCAGCGCGTTCTGGCGGCAACCATGGTCCGCGTTGGTTTCCTGTTTACAGCGATAGCCGTCCCAAGCCTGTTTGTGACTATCATAAAGCGCATGATCGGGCGTGCGCGGCCGATGGTCGGGGGCAGCCTCGACCCATTTTTATTTAGTCCGTTCGTCTGGCGCGCTTCTTACGCCGGGATGCCGTCAGGCCACGCCACGACTGCGTTTGCGGCGCTCGTTGCGTTCGGTACGTTGTGGCCACGTTATCGCACCGTATTCCTGATCTATGCACTCCTCATTGCGGTCAGTCGGGTTGTGGTGACTGCGCATTATCCGAGCGATGTGCTTGCCGGCGCGCTCGCCGGCATCGGCGGAGCAGTGCTGGTGCGGCGCTACTTCGCGCTGCGCGGCCTTGGTTTTGGGATCGCAGGTGACGGCACAATCCATCAATATCCCGGCCCTTCGCTCAGGCGCATCAAAGCGGTTGCCCGCGCGCTCCTGGCCCCATAAGACATCGCGCATGAACAGTATTGATCCGGCGGTTTCCATTGTGGTGCCGGTGCGCAATGAAGCCGACAATATTGCGCCGCTGGTGGCGGAAATCGCCAAGGCAGTCGATGGCCGATGGCGCTTCGAAGTCGTTTACGTCGATGACGGCTCGAACGATGGCACGGGGGCGCAACTCAAAGCCTTGGTGGCACAATACCCGTGGCTGCGCCGCATTCGCCACAAGCAATCCTGCGGCCAGTCGGCGGCTGTTCGAACCGGCGTTGCGGCGGCGCGCGCGCCGATTGTGGTGACCCTCGACGGCGACGGACAAAACGATCCGGCTTTCATCCCCGCGCTTGTTCACGCGCTGGAAGCGGGTGGGCCGGGCATCGGCCTTGTTGCTGGTCAGCGTGTTGGCCGCAAGGCGAGCGGGTTCAAGAAGCTGCAATCGCGCATCGCGAATGTTGTGCGCAACGCGGTTCTTCGCGATGGTACCCGAGATACCGGCTGCGGATTGAAAGCGTTCCGTCGCGAGGCATTTTTACGGCTTCCTTATTTCGACGGACTGCACCGCTTCCTTCCCGCGCTTGTGCGGCGAGAGGGTTACACAGTCGGCTACATTGACGTGGTCGACAGACCGCGCGCACACGGCGTGTCGAACTATGGAATGTGGGACCGATTGTGGGTCGGTATCCTCGATCTCGCGGGTGTGTGGTGGCTCATCCGCCGCAAGAAAAGAATTCCTGACTATTCGGAGGAGTAAATGCTGGTCGATATCACCCATGCCGTCGGCGGCTACCTGCACGACGTATTTCTCGGCAATGCCGATTGGGGAATCCTGATCGGGTACATTGCCCAGCTAATGTTCGCCATGCGTTTCGTCGTTCAGTGGATCGCCTCTGAACGTGCAGGCCGCAGTGTTGTGCCGACCGCGTTTTGGGTTTTCTCGATCGGCGGAGGAATCATGTTGTTGGGCTATGCACTCTATCGAAAGGACCCTGTATTCATCATAGGGCAGGCTTTCGGCGTCTTCGTCTATCTGCGCAATTTGCAATTTGTCATGCGCAGCGGAGGCACGGCTGCTGCGGTTTAGTCGAATAGATTGGGCGCGTGTTGGTGGCGGCCGGCTAGGGTTTCGCGCTTTTCGCCAGCGCGGCGAATCCGCGATCAAGGTCGGCGACCAGGTCGTCAGGATCCTCGAGTCCGATGTGGAAGCGGACCGTTGGTCCGCCGGGCGCCCATTTTGTTGCGGTCCGATAGTCCGAGCAATCGAACAAGATCGCAAGGCTTTCGAACCCACCCCACGAATAGCCCAGCCCAAAAAGTGTAAGCTCATCTAGGAAAGCGTGTACCGAGTTTTCACTGGTTGGCTTAAGCGCAATACTGAATAATCCGCAAGCGCCGGTAAAGTCCCGCTTCCAGATCGCGTGGCCCGGGTCGCTCTCAAGTGCCGGGTGCATGATCCGTAAAACCTCAGGTCGCTGCTCGAGCCATCGCGCCACGCGTAGTCCGGATTGGTAATGGCGCTCAAGCCGGACGCCGAGAGTGCGCAAACCGCGCTGCGCGAGATACATGTCGTCAGGTCCAACGCACAAGCCCATTGTGTAAACAGTGTCTTTGAGTGCGGCTACCGTCGAGGCATTGGCCGATACGCATCCGAACATAATGTCGGAATGGCCGCCGATATATTTGGTGCCCGCCTGGATTTGCATGTCGACGCCCTTTTCAAAGGCGCGGTAATAGAGCGGCGTTGCCCAGGTATTGTCCATCAGCACGATTGCACCATTCGCGTGCGCGACTTTGGCAATGGCTGGAATGTCCTGCATCTCGAAACTCTGCGATCCAGGCGCCTCGACGAACACAACACGCGTGTTCGGCTTGATCAACTTCCCGATGCCGGGCCCGATCATCGGGTCGTAATAAGTTGTCTCAACGCCCAATCGTTTGAACACCCCATTGCAGAAATTGCGGGTGGGCCGATAGACGCTGTCGGTGACTAGCACATGATCGCCCGCGCTGGCGGTCGCAAGCAACGCGGCCGAGATTGCAGCCAAGCCGGACGGCAACAGTGCTACGCCCGCGCAACCCTCGCCATCGATCTCGCGGAGCGCATTTTCGAGGGCTTCCGAGGTGGGCGTGCCCCGGCGGCCATAACTGTAGCGGCTACGATGGGCGACCTGATCTTCGGCATTTGGATAGAGGAGGGTTGAGGCGTGATAGACCGGCGGATTGACGAACCCGTGATAGGTCTGAGGGTCGCGACCGGACGTAACCAGCCGGGTATTAGGCTTGATCGAGGCTTTGATTTTCTTTGTCATATGAAACGAAGACCCGGGTGGGGGAGTGGTTATGCGTAATTCGTGCGGCAGACATATACGTCCGCATAATCCGCAAGCGTCAACCCCTTGACCCGGCAAGCCG
The DNA here is from genome assembly GCA_049674125.1 of Pseudolabrys sp. Lineage (GTDB taxonomy): Bacteria > Pseudomonadota > Alphaproteobacteria > Rhizobiales > Xanthobacteraceae > Pseudolabrys. The sequence goes on from JBATYN010000253.1 coordinate 5,392, forward strand.
ATCGTTCTGAGATGCCGGAAGTGAGGGGCCAACGACAGACGGCCAAAATCAGACAATTGTCACCGCTGGACATATGTTCGGCGGCGGTATGCTTGGGGCGTCACGCAGGACCGAGCATCTGACCAGTATTGAAGGAGCCGCCACATGAAGCGATTTACCACCATTCTTGCTTTAGTCCTCGCCGTCGCCGCGCAGGGCGCATCCGCTCAAACGCTGAAGGCCGTGAAGGATCGCGGCATGCTGAATTGCGGTTCAAACGGAACGCTTGCCGGCTTCGGGCTTCCCGACGCGCAGGGAAATTGGACCGGTCTCGACGTGGATTTTTGCCGGGCGGTTGCCGCGGCGGTATTAGGCGATGCCACCAAAGTAAAGTTCGTACCATTGTCGACCAAGGACCGCTTTACGGCCTTGCAGTCGGGTGAAGTGGACGTGCTTGCGCGCAACACGACGTGGACTTCGTCGCGTGACACGTCGCTCGGGCTGAATTTTGTTGGCGTCAATTATTATGATGGCCAAGGCTTCTTGGTGCGCAAGGCGCTCAAGGTAAACTCGGCGCTCGAACTCAATGGTGCGGCGGTGTGTGTGCAGCAAGGCACGACCACCGAGCTTAATCTCGCTGATTTTTTTGGCGCCAACAAGATGCAGCTCAAGACCGTCACCTTCGCTACTTCGAACGAAGCGGTGAAAGCTTATGACGCCGGCCGCTGCGACGCTTACACCACCGATGCTTCTGCTCTGTATGCCGAAAGGTTGCGCGTCGCTAACCCGAATGACCACGTGATTTTGCCTGAAATCATATCGAAAGAACCCCTCGGTCCGGTGGTACGCCACGGCGATGACCAATGGTTTGACATCGTCAAGTGGACGCTGTTTGCGATGATGGATGCGGAAGAACTCAATATTTCTTCGAAGAATCTTGATGAAGCCATGAAATCGAGCAACCCGGAGATCAAGCGTTTCGTTGGCACAGAAGGCAACTATGGCGAACAGCTCGGCCTAGGCAAGGATTGGGCGGTGAATATCGTCAAGCTCGTCGGCAATTATGGCGAGTCGTTCGAAAAGAACATCGGTCAAGGTTCGCCGCTGAAAATCGAGCGCGGCCTGAATAAATTGTGGAATAAAGGCGGCATTCAGTACGCGCCGCCGATCCGCTGACCTGGACTTAGGCGAGGAGTCGCGGCAGTCAATGCCGCGGTGCTTCGGTCAGGAGGAGTTGTCGACGCCGCAAGCCCGACGAGGGGCGCATGTCGAGTGAGCTTTCGGCGCCGGCACGATCGGCGCAGGTCGTTTTCTACAACGACCCCAAGGTCCGCAGCATTGCCTATCAACTCGCCCTCTGCGCGGTGGTTGGCTTTCTTGTCTATGGTGCGGCCAGAAACGCGATCGATAATCTCGCACGTGCCAACATTGCATCCGGATTCGGATTTTGGAATAACACCGCTGGCTTCGACATCAGCCAGACTCTGATCGACTATTCGGCGCGCGGCTCCACTTACGGCCGTGCTTTCTGGGTTGGCCTACTCAACACTTTGCTGGTTGCCGGGGTCGGCATAGTCATTGCCACCATTCTCGGCTTTGTCATCGGCATATCGCGGCTGTCGCGCAATTGGCTGCTGGCGAAAGTTGCTGGCGGCTATGTCGAGACCATTCGCAACCTTCCGCTCCTGTTGCAATTGTTGTTCTGGTATAACGCCGTGCTCAAGGCACTGCCCGACATTCGTGAAAGTATTGTCATAGGCGGCGGGGTCTATCTGAACAATCTCGGTCTCTTTTTGCCGGAGCCGATATTCAAAAGCGGCTTCGGGGTAGTGCTGATTGCGCTGCTTGCCGGCGTTGCGGGCGCGGTGGCGTTTTCTGTCTGGGCGCACAAGCGTCAAGAGGTGACGGGCCAGCAAGCGCCGGTTTTGCGGGTGGCGCTTGCGTTGATTTTCGGTTTGCCGCTGGCTGCGTTCATTCTCGCCGGATTTCCGCTCAGTTTCGAATTTCCTCAATCGGGTCGCTTTAACGTAACCGGCGGCCTAGAGGTGCTGCCTGAATTCGCGGCGTTGCTGTTTGGCCTGTCGATCTACACGGCGGCATTCATTGCCGAGGTCGTGCGCGCCGGAATCTTGGCAGTGTCGCGTGGGCAGACCGAAGCGGCGTATTCGCTTGGGTTACGCCCACGGCTGACACTGCGGTTGATTGTCATACCGCAGGCCATGCGCGTGATCATTCCGCCGCTGACGAGCCAGTATCTCAATCTGACCAAGAACTCCTCGCTGGCGGTGGCGATCGGCTACCCCGATTTGGTGCAGGTTTTCACCGGCACCGTACTCAACCAGACCGGACAAGCGGTGGAGGTCGTGGCAATCACGATGCTTGTCTATCTCGTCATCAGTCTCACGACCTCGTTGCTGATGAACATTTACAACAGCCGAATGGCCCTGTCGGAACGGTGAGGGCAC
>JBATYN010000254.1:0-7028 GCA_049674125.1 Pseudolabrys sp.
GCTCTTTGCCGGCGCGCCATCGGACGAATTTTCACTCACGACGCTGTTTGATCGCGCGGCGGGCGCAGGCCGCTTGCACGGCCTACGGCTGGAGGGGCTGTGGATGCATGTCGGCACCCCCGACGCCATCGCTGCGGCGGAGGCTGCGATCCGCGCCAGCACAAGTTGACCGGTTGCGCGCCCAAGCGCGGATGCAACCGTGTATGATTCCCCTATGTCTCCGACTCGTCCCCGCGTTTTCAACATCCCTGCTTCGGCGTCCTTTTTGAAGGTGCTGATCGGCGCGCTGCGCAATGGCGAGTTGGTGCGCGGATTTCCCGCGTCGAATGATCCGCTCGAGCTTGCCCGCGCGACGCTTTACCTGCCGACGCGACGCGCGTGCCGCCTCGCTCGCGACGTTTTCCTTGAATCCTTCGAAGGCAATGCAGCGATTCTGCCGCGCATTGTTGCGTTGGGCGATATCGACGAAGACGAGATTATTTTTGCGCAGGCGGCGACTGGCGACCTGGCCGCGGAGGCGCTTTCACTCCCTTTGGAGCTCAGTGGGCTTGCGCGCACCATGCCGTTGGCCGCCCTGATCCTGCGCTGGACGGAAACGATGGCACCGCGCGAACGCGGCCATGCACCCCTCGTCGCCAACAATCCGGCCACCGCGTTCGCTTTGGCGCAGGATCTGGCGCGTCTTATGGACGACATGACGACGCGGCAAGTCAGCTGGGAGCGCCTCGACGAGCTCGTTCCGGAAGAGTTCGACAAATACTGGGAGGTTACGCTCGCGTTTCTTAAATTCATTCGCGCGCAATGGCCGGCTATCCTGGCCGAACAACGCCGCATGGAGCCGGCCGATCGCCGCGATAGACTGATCGCAGCGGAGACGCTCCGTCTTTCCAAAAGTGCGGACCCGGTGATCGCGGCGGGATCGACCGGATCGATCCCCGCAACTGCAACGCTGCTGGCCGCAATTGCGCAATTGCCGCAAGGCGCGGTCGTTCTCCCCGGTCTCGATACCAATCTCGATGACAAGACATGGGCCGCTATTTCCGAAGACGCCGAAGCTGGACATGGCCATCCACAATTTGCGATGGCCACGCTTCTCAAGCGCATCGGAATCTCGCGGCGCGATGTCGAAATTCTCGGCGCGGCCGAAGCGCACGGCCGTGAGCGGCTGGTTTCGGAGGTGCTACGTCCTGCTGCATCGAGCGAACTTTGGAAGGGCCGGCTCAGCGCCCCCGGCTTCGCGACGCATCTGGACGAGGCGATGAAGGGCATCGCAACGATCGAAGCCGCCAATGCCGGGGAAGAAGCGCTCGCCATCGCGGTTGCCTTGCGTGAAACGATCGAAGACTCCAAGAAATCCGCCGCCCTGGTGACGCCGGATGTTGCGCTGGGACGGCGCGTGCTGGCCGCGCTGAAGCGGTGGAATGTGCCAGCGGACGATTCGCGCGGCGTTTCTCTCGCCGACGCACCGGCGGGCGTCTTCGCACGGCTTGCGGCAGAAGCGGGTCTTGGCGGTCTTGCGCCGGTTTCTTTGCTGGCACTGCTCAAGCATCCTGCCGGCAAATTTAACGCGACAGGCGTTGCCGCACTGGAACGCGCGATCCTGCGCGGGTCACGCCCCAAGCACGGGACCGCCGGACTTGAAGGTGCGCTGACGACGTTCCGCAGCGAACTCGCCCGCTTTCGCGCGCACAAGCCCTGTTCGTTGCATCGATCCGATCCGCGGTTGTCGCTCACCGACGCCGAACTTGATGCGGCAGCCGCCCTGATCGTGCAGCTCAAAACGGCGCTGGCGCCGCTGGAGCACCTGCAGCGCGGCAAGCACGCGATCGCCGCGATCGCCAGACTGCATGCGCGCGTGGTCTCGGATATCGGCGGCATGACACCCGAACTCGCCGACGCGTTTGATGAGATCCTGCAGGCTGGTGAAATCGTGCAAGCTGGCGCACTCGACGTCAGGCCCGGCGACTATGCCGAACTTTTCCACGCCGCCATCACCGGTAAGAAGATCTACGAATCTGAGCCCGACGCTCGCGTTCACATATTCGGCCCGCTGGAAGCGCGCTTGCAATTTGTCGACCGGCTTGTGCTTGGAGGCCTGGTGGAGGGCGTTTGGCCGCCGGAAGCCCGCGGCGATCCATGGCTTAGCCGTCCGATGCGGCACGACCTCGGGCTCGATTTGCCGGAGCGGCGCATTGGTCTCTCGGCACATGATTTTGCGCAGGCGCTAGGCGCTCCGGATGTGATCCTCAGCCGCGCGGCAAAACTCGGCGGTGCGCCCACCGTTGCATCCCGTTTCACCCAGCGGCTCGCTGCGGTCGCGGGCAAAAGCCACTGGGACGCAGCACTTGCGCGGGGTGCACGTTATGCTGCCCTGGCGCGCAAGCTCGACGAAACCGGGATGCCCATCCACACCGCGCGTCCGGCGCCGACGCCCCCGTTCGAAGCACGCCCCCGGCAACTCAGCGTCACAGAAATTGAGGATCTCCTGCGCGATCCTTACACGATCTACGCCAAACACGTCCTCAAACTCATACCGCTCGAAGCGATCGACACGCCACCGGGCGCAGCCGAGCGCGGCACAGTCATTCATGATGCCATCGGCGAATTCGACAAGACTTACGCCGATAAACTTCCTGACGAGCCTGCGCGGGTCCTCATCGATATCGGTCGAAAACTTTTCGCGCCGTTGTCCGATTACCCTGAAGTGCGCGCATTCTGGATGCCACGGTTTGAACGGATCGCGGAATGGTTCGCAGGTTTTGATATTTCTCGTCGCGCCAGATTGACAAAATTCGACGTGGAGATCGGTGGACGTATCGAGATTCCCTTCGGAAAGGACACGTTCACGCTGACGGTCCGCGCTGACCGGATCGAGTGCCTGTCGGACGGACGCTACGCCATTCTCGACTATAAAACCGGGGCGCCGCCGACCGACCGGCAGGTGGTTGCCGGCCTTGCGCCGCAGCTCACGCTTGAAGCCGCGATCTTGCGAAACGGCGGCTTTAAGGACATTCCGGCCGGCGGCTCGGTGGCAGAGTTACTATATGTACGGCTGCGCGGTGGCGCCGAGGCCGGCCAAGAAAAGAAAGTCGACCTCAAGGATCGCACCCCCGACGAGCACGCCGACCACGCGCTCGCGGAGCTGACCAAGCTGCTGCAACAATTCGCCGATCCGACAAAGCCGTATTTGTCGTTGTTGCACCCGATGTGGACTACGCATTACGGCACCTACGATCATTTGGCCCGTGTGAAGGAATGGTCGCTCACCGGCGGCGTCATCGACGACGGTAACGGCGAATGAACGCGCCGCGCGAAATCCCCTCCGCCATCACTGAGCGCCAGGTCGCGGCATCAAATCCGGATTATTCGGCCTGGGTCTCCGCCAACGCCGGCTCGGGCAAGACTTATGTTCTCGCGCAACGCGTCATCCGCCTGCTGCTCTCCGGCGTCGATCCTGCGCGCATTCTGTGCATCACCTTCACGAAGGCCGCCGCGGCCAACATGGCGAACAGGGTGTTTCAGGAATTGCGCGCATGGACGATGCTGGACGATGCCGCACTCGACGACGCCATGACGATGGCCGGCGTCAAGACAATCAATGCGCAGCTGAGGGCGCGCGCGCGCCAGCTCTTTGCGCTCGCGCTCGAAACCCCAGGCGGACTGAAAGTGCAGACCATCCACGCGTTCTGCACGCAATTGCTGCATTTGTTTCCATTCGAGGCCAACGTGCCGGCGCGTTTCGAGGTGCTGGACGAGATCACCGAGACACAGATGCTCGGCAAGCTCAGCCTGGAAATTCTGCTTCAAGCCGCGGAATCGCCGGACACCCCGCTCGGCCGCGCGCTTGCGCAGGCGGTACTCGCCGCCGCCGACCTGACATTTCAGGACATGGTGCGCGAAGCAATCCGCGACCGCGACACCCTCACCCGCTGGGTCGATGAAGCCGGCGGCGTGTCGCAAGCCATGGCGCAGCTTTCGCAATCGCTCGGCGTTGGACCGGAGGAGTCAACGGCAGACATCGACACGGCAATTTTCCACGACAGCCTCATCGCCAAATCGGAATGGACGGCTGTTGGCGCCGCGATGATGGGCGGCTCCAAGACCGATAAGGAACAAGGGGCCCGCTTCCACGCGCTCGCTACACTCACCGGTTCGATGCTGCTCGAGACTTATCTCGATATTTTTTGCACCCAAAAGCGCGAGAAGACGAAGGAACGGATCGCGACGGGCGCAATCGAAAGGGCAGATCCTGATTTATGCCAACGCCTCAATCGTGAGCGCGACCGGGTCTGGGTGCTGATGCAGCGAAAACGCGCAATCGAGGCGCGCAACCGCAGCAGCGCGCTTTTCACCATTGCCTACGCGGTTATTGCGCGTTTCCGTGCCGAAAAGGACCGGCGCGGGTTGCTCGATTACGACGACCTGATCGACAAGACGCTTGAATTGCTCAAGGACCAGCGTGCCGCCTGGGTTCACTACAAGCTCGACCGCGGTATCCATCACGTTTTGATCGACGAGGCGCAGGATACGAGCCCGAAGCAATGGGAGATCGTGAAGGCCCTTGTGAGCGAATTTTTTGCCGGTCTGGGCGCCCATGAAAGGCAGCGCACGATCTTTGCGGTCGGCGACGAGAAGCAGTCGATCTTTTCCTTTCAAGGCGCAGCTCCGCGCGAATTTGGTGCAATGCGTGCGCACTTCGAGCGGGCACACCAGCGCGCAAGCCTGGGGTTCGTCACCACCGAGTTCAAGCATTCGTTCCGCTCGGGACTGAACGTCCTTGGCGCCGTGGACACGGTCTTTGCGCGAACTGAAGCCTATGCCGGGCTGACCGCCGATCCTGTGCCGCCCGTGCATGAGGCCCTTCCGGACATGGCGCCGGGAGTTGTCGAAATATGGGACCTCGAAAAATCCGACGACGTCGAAAAGAGGGAAGGCTGGGCCGCGCCATTCGATACCCAGACCGTCACCAGCGGCATCGCCAAGCTTGCAAGCCGAATTGCTCGCACTGTCGCGGCCTGGCAGCGGCAGGGCCGGCAGCCGAAAGAGGTGCTGATTTTGCTGCGGCGCCGCGGTGCATTGTTCGAGGCGATCATTCGCGCGCTCAAGCGCGAAGACATCCCGGTCGCTGGCGCCGATCGCATGGTGCTCACCGAGCATATTGCCGTGATGGATCTGATGACGCTCGCCGATGCGATCCTATTGCCGGACGACGATCTGGCTTTGGCGACGACGCTCAAGAGTCCTTTGTTTGGTCTGGACGACGATGCGCTGTTCAAACTCGCCTGGAGTCGCAAAGGAAATCTCTTCAGCGCCTTGCGCTCACAGCGGCCTGAACTTGCGGACCTGTTCGAACGCATGCGCAATGCCGCGCGCGAGATGAGTCCGTTTACGTTCTACGCCTGGCTCCTCGGTGCCGAAGAAGGCCGCAAGAAGATCCTTGCGCGGCTCGGACACGAGGCGAGCGACGCGCTCGATGAGTTTCTCAATCTTGCGCTGGATTACGAGCACACCGAGATTCCCTCACTCCAGGGCTACATCGCATGGCTGCGCGCCGCCGGGGCGGAGGTCAAACGCGACATGGAGATGGATCGCGATGAGGTGCGCGTATTGACCGTCCACGGCGCCAAAGGACTCGAAGCGCCGGTCGTTATTCTCGCCGACACCACGACACCCGCGCAGGGATGGCATCCGCCGCGACTGCTGCATCTGACGCAAGACAAGCCTGTGCCGGGCGCCGCCGGCCGGATGGTCTGGGCAGGATCGAAAGACAAAGATGTCGGACCCATGACCGACGCACGCGCGACGGCGCTTGGCGGTGCGCGCGACGAATACCGGCGGCTGCTTTACGTCGCGATGACGCGGGCCATCGAACGGCTTGTGGTGTGCGGCGTCGATAACGGAAAAAAGCTTCCGGACGGATGCTGGTACGAGCTTGTGCGCGGTCCACTTGAGGCCGAGAGCAAGCTGGAGCCGGCCGACGATGGTCACGGCGAGGTGCTGCGTTTCCGAAAAATGCCAGGCGACGCAGTCACGGCTGGGAAGGAAACACGCGAGAGCATTCCGCCTGTCTCCGTTCCGTCGTGGCTCCATAAGCCGATCGCCGCAACGCCCCTGCGCACGTTGTCGATCAAGCCGTCGGGAGACGATCCGGTGGCGGCGGACGGGTTGCGGTCGGCGCCGACGCGACAACGCGCGATTGCGCGCGGCATCATCATTCATCGCCTGCTTCAGTCGCTGCCCGATATTCCACGCGAGAGCCGCGCCACAGTGATGGAAGCTTTCTTCGCGCGCGAGGGCGCAGGGTTGGATGCGGCCGAGCAATCCTCGCTCGCCGAAAAAGTCATGCTCATCCTGGAGGATCAGCGCTTCTCCGAGCTTTACGGGCCCGCCAGCCGCGCCGAAGTGCCGATCGTCGGCAAACTGCATACTGGCGACAATCCGATTCGTGTGTCGGGTCGAGTCGACCGCCTAGCAATCACACAAGGCGCTGTTTTCATTGCGGATTTCAAGACTGATCGGAATCCCGCGCGGCGAATCGAAACAACGCCGGCGCGCTACGTTACCCAACTCGCCCGCTACCGCGCCGTGCTCCAAAAACTTTATCCCGGCCGTCCCGTCCGCGCAGCTTTGATCTGGACCGAAGTCCCTGATCTTATGGAGCTTTCCGAAGCCGACATGGATGCGGCGCTGGCTCGGGTCACCTCCACGTGAGAGCGCCTTGACGCTGCCGGACCTCGTTCATAGCTTCCTGCCCTCGCAGATTCTGGGGGCGATTCTCCCCGCTCAATCACAAGAGGTAAATGCCATGACCGTCGGCAAAGTGTCGGACGCCAGCTTTGAATCGGACGTATTGAAATCTGCCGAACCGGTCGTCGTGGACTTCTGGGCGGAATGGTGCGGCCCGTGCCGCATGATCGCGCCGGCGCTGGAAGAAATCGCGGGCCAGCTCGGCGACAAGGTCAAGATCGTCAAGCTCAACGTCGACGAGAACCCGAATACCGCCGCCAAATACGGCATCATGTCGATCC
>JBATYN010000255.1:0-6916 GCA_049674125.1 Pseudolabrys sp.
AATTTGCCGCCGAATGCCTTGCCGATCATCGACAGTGAGCGCTGCGCAAGATTGCCGAGATCGTTCGCCAGATCGGCGTTCGTGCGGTTCACGATTGCCTCATGGCTGTAGTTGCCGTCCTGGCCAAACGGTACCTCGCGCAGGAAGAAATAGCGGAATTGGTCGACGCCATAGGTGTCAGCCATGGTGAACGGGTCGATCACGTTCCCGACCGATTTCGACATTTTCTCCCCGCGGTTGAAAAGAAAACCGTGCGAGAAAATCCGTTGCGGCACCTCGAGGCCGGCCGACATCAGAAACGCCGGCCAGTAGACCGCGTGGAAACGCACGATGTCTTTTCCAATGACGTGCAGCGATGCCGGCCAGTAACGCTTAAATTTTTCGCTGCCGGTATCCGGGAAACCGACGCCGGTAATGTAATTGGTCAGCGCATCGACCCACACATACATGATGTGGCCGTCAGCGCCGGGCACGCGGATGCCCCAGTCGAATGTGGTGCGCGAGATCGACAGATCCTGCAATCCGCCGCGCACAAAGCTTGCGACTTCGTTCAGGCGTTCCTTCGGCAACACAAAATTCGGCCGCGCATAAAGATCGAGCAGCTTCTGCTGATAGGCGGATAGCTTAAAGAAATAACTCTCTTCCTCCACCCATTCGACCGGTGTGCCGGTTTTCGTTGCGACGCGCAACTTTTGTTCGTTCAGCTGCGTCTCGTCTTCGGCGTAGTAAGCCTCATCACGCACCGAGTACCAGCCGGCGTATTTGCCGAGATAGATGTCGCCATTTTGCTCCATCCGCTGCCAGATTGCTTCTGACGACCGGTGATGGCGTTCTTCGGTTGTGTGGATGAAATCGTCGTTTGAACAATTCATCCGCTTCACCATCGCCTCGAAGCGCGGCACATTGCGATCGAGCAACTGGCGCGGTGTCAGCCCTTCCTTCGCCGCGGTTTGCTGGATTTTCTGGCCGTGCTCGTCGGTGCCGGTGAGGAAATAAACGTCGTAGCCATCAAGCCGCATGAAGCGCGCGATGGCATCGGTCGCGATCACTTCATAGGCGTGCCCGATGTGTGGCGGGCCATTCGGATATGAGATCGCAGTGGTGATGTAAAAAGGCGTCTTGGCCGGCATTTCACGTGTTCATTCAAATACGTGGATGGCCGGGAAAGCCCGGCCATGACGAGTCTGGGACTAGGTATCAATGGTGCGCGGCCGGGGCAAGCTGCGCGGAGGCGAGCCGCTTCCAGCCCAACACCGGTCATAGTGCCGGTTTCGGCCCCCTACTCGGCTGTTGCGGATGAATAAAGGCTGTACTTCAATGATGGGCTGTGACGTTACTCCAAACTCGCGGTGTTATTCGCACTCAGGGGCCAGGCCATGAATTGCATCAAGCGGTCGTTTGCCGCCGTCTCCCTCCTCTTCGCAGTCCTTTTGTCGCCGAGTATTGGAACACTCAATGCACAAGACGCCGATCTTGCCTCTCGCTCCTTCGCGGCCGCTCAGACAGCAAAACAGCAATGCATAAACACCTGTCGTGCACGCTATCGAGATTGTCGTCGTCTGAACCAGTTGCCAAAGTCCGAGTGTCGGGATGTTTACCAGGACTGCACCCGATACACTTGTACCGGTTTAGGACCTGGATAACCGACGTGCCTTTTGTCGCCAGCGGCGGCGGACGGGAATGCCACACGTGAAGGCCAATATTGGCCAGTCCCGGTGACAAAGTGACGATGGGTCGCGAACTCTCATTGTTCATCGGCACCTTCACGACGCTTTTGGCGATCATAAATCCGTTCGAGGTTCTTCCCGTCTATCTAAAACTATTGGAAGGGAAAGATGTAAAAACGCACCGGCAGGTGGCGTCGAAGGCATGCGTCTATGCCCTCCTCCTGAGTCTCTTCTTCCTGATTTTTGGAACACTGATCCTGCGGGTGTTCGGAGTGCCGTTGGCCATGGTTCGTATCGTCGGCGGCATCATTTTGATGAAGATCGGTTTTGAGCTTTTTTCGCCGTCGAAGTCCGGTGGAGGAATCATGCCGGCCGCGGGCGGACAGCAAGATGCAAATATAGCCTTTGTGCCGCTCGCGATGCCGCTGATGTGCGGTCCCGGCGCGATTGCGACCATCCTTGGAATGACTTCGACCATCAGGCAGTCCTCGACCGAACTGGCGTCTTTTGTCGCCATCGTGGCAGCCATCTTCGCCACGATGCTCGTGACGTATTTGTGTCTGGCTTACGCAGGCAAGCTTTCAGAAAAATTGGGGGCGATGGGGATCGATGCCATTACCCGCATCGTCGGCTTCTTCGTCTCCGCAATGGGTGTCGCTCTGATTTTTGACGGCGTCATTGAGGCCTTGGAAACCCATGGCGTTACGACCCTGCATTGAGGGTACCTCGCCGCTCCCCAATGACACACCATGGCCTTCGGCTAGAACCGCGCAGTCACGCCAAATATCGGGCCATGCATCGTCATGTCGAACCTGTAGAGGCTAAGACCGCTGCCCTGCGAGTAATCGACTGATAGGGCCTTGTAACCGAGCATCCCACTCCATGTGACGGTCTTTGACCGATAAATTTCATGGTCGAGAGCGGCGAGAATCTGCCATGAGAACTTGCTGCCAACGTCGAAACCGCCAACGTCGCCGCTGATGGCGAGATTCCACGCCGGAGCAAACTGGTGGCGCAAGCGTATTCCGACCAGTGGATCGACCCAGTCCACGGTCTTCGATGCCGAAACTACGCCTGATCGCGAGAAGGAAAGATCAAAAATGTTTACGGTGCCGGATGCGGTTATTTCTGCGTCTAAATGTTGCCACCAGACCCGCGCACCGGCGTAAAGATCAAGCGCGGTATTTGAGGTCGGTGATGTTAGTCCGTTCCAGCGGGCGACCTCGTAGGCCGCTGCCATCTCAGCGATCAGCATCTTGGTCGTCAAGCCGGCTGACGCGCCGACGACCGCGCCGATTTCGTCGGCGCCGCGCCCCCGCGTGATGCTCGCGCCCAGACCGAGCTTCAGGTACGCGATGTCTGTCAGTAGCGCAAACCGGCCATAGCGTGCTTCGCCTAGAGCGGCGAGTTCAAACAAGCCCTTTGGAAATTGCGTGTGATCCAAAATTTGGAAAAAGTTTGCGTCCACATCCGTGGTCCGGCCTCTAACCGTGCTTGAGCCATTAAGTGAAATCGCCCAGGCGTAGGGGGTAAAACTGAACGTCCAACCGGGGATGGCGGGAGGCGGCGCAATCGGCGCCTTGGTCGGCATGTCGGCGGCGTGTGCGGAAAAGCTCGTGCCAACCGCGAGAAGCGTTGCGAAGAATAGTTTTTTCATGACGCCCCCGAGCGTGGTGCTAGCGAAAGCTTTTCTGTGGCGCATTAAAATACAGTTGGTTGCTCTTGGCTGTCACCTGTTGAGCACAGTGGGCCGCGAAATATTCACGCAGTACGCGGTTACCCGAATACCGCCGATAAGCGTGTAATAAACATGGCGCGAAACCGAAAATGGGAATGATTTCGGTTGTTGTTGCTAAGTGTAGAATTTTTAGGGGACGTCAATGAAAGCGGCATTCCTTGCGACCATCGCCGTTGGATTGTTTGGCGCGTCTGCGCTTGCATCTGACCTGCCTGTCAAAGCCCCAGTTAACAAAACGCCAATTGCAGCTCCGCCCTACAACTGGTCCGGATTTTATGTCGGCGCCAACTTCGGCGCGGGATGGACCAACGGCAGCCTGAACATTCCCGACAACAATTTCTATGGCGGCATCAGCGAACTCATCGGCGGCGTCGAGGCCGGCTATAATTTCCAGGCCGGTCATTTCCTTTTGGGCGTCGAAGGCGATTTCGATTGGGCAACCTTCAATCATCCGACTCTTCCGGCTCCGACGTTAGGTTCTGTGAGCCATCACTGGATGAGCACGGTAGCAGGCCGCGTTGGCCTCGTGAACGACCGCTGGCTCGTCTTCGCCAAACTCGGCGGCGGCTGGGTGGAAAGCAGCGCTATCGTGAACCTCCCTGGCTCGCCGAGCTGGAGCGGGTCGAGCACCAACGGTGGGTGGATGGTTGGCGGCGGCATCGAATACGGCTTCAAGGCGCATTGGACCGTCAAGCTCGAATACGACTATCTCGCACTTTCAAACTGGAATTCGGCCACGGTCCCGGCGGTGGCGCTGAGCCGCGACGTTCAGATGGTCAAGTTTGGTGCCAACTATAAATTCGAGAGCGGCGTTAGCGCCGCGGCTGAGCCGTCGCGCGCCGGTCGTTCAGATGCGCCTGCCAAAGACGAAGAGCTGCAGAAGCAATCGCAGAATCCGATCGCGGATCTCGTCAGCGTTCCATTCCAGAGCAACACCAATTTTAACTCGGGGCCATTCAATCGCACGCAGGAAATACTCAACATCCAGCCAGTCGTTCCGATGCACCTGAACGAAGACTGGAATGTCATCTCCCGCACCATCGTTCCGTTGGTCAGCCAGCCCGATCCGCTGGTAGACAGCAACACCAATGGCATTGGCGACATTACTCAATCGTTGTTTCTGTCGCCGGTTAACCCGGGCAAGCTGATCTGGGGCGTTGGCCCTGTCTTCACCGTTCCGTCAGCGAGTGATCCTATTCTCGGAACTGGCAGAGTCCTGTTCGGCCCCACGGCCGTGTTCCTGATGACGCCCGGACATTGGGTGCTCGGTGTGTTGCTCAACAATCAGTGGTCGGTCGGCGGCAATTCGTTGCGGCCGGCGGTGAACACCGGTCTCGCCCAGCCCTTTGTCAACTACAACATGGAGCACGGCTGGTACTTGACGACATCACCCATCATCACCGTGAACTGGCTCGCGGCATCCGGTGAGAAATGGACCGTGCCGGTCGGCGGTGGCTTCGGTCGCGTGTTCCGAGTGGGGGATCAACCGGTGAATGCGTCGATTGCAGCCTACTACAACGCGGTACGCCCGACCGGCGCATCGGACTGGCAATTGCGTACCTCGGTCGCGCTTCTGTTCCCGGTGAAATAACGAAGCGTTGCGCTCGCCCGCAATAGCAGAGAGCAACCCACCGTTACAGAACCTTAGTTTTGGGTTTGACGCGCGCTGCCCGCAGATAAAGCTCGCGTAAAATATTGGCCTTTGGTCCAACTCACCTATTTATCGTCACCGCAATAAATTCATCCGCGCTCGGCGGGAGGCCATTTAACCAGAAACCGCAATGGGAGTCCGGTCGTGATCATCAGCAGAAAAATTTGGTTCGGTTTTGTCGGATCGTTCGTCGCGGTGATGATGGCGAGCGTCCCGGCAATTGCGCAGCAGCAAAGGAAGCCCAACATCCTCGTCATCATGGGCGACGACGTTGGTTGGTTCAATGTCGGGGCATATCACCAAGGCATTATGTCGGGGAAGACGCCAAACCTCGACAAGCTTGCTGCCGAAGGAATGAGGTTCACCGATTACTATGCTGAAGCAAGCTGCACGGCGGGTCGGGCCAACTTCATCACCGGTGAATTGCCCATCCGCACGGGGTTGACCACAGTGGGTCAGGCTGGCGCCGACGTTGGTATGCCAGCGCAAGCAGTAACACTGGCCACCGTCCTGAAGGCACAAGGCTATGCCACCGGCCAGTTCGGCAAGAACCATCTCGGTGACCTCAATAAATTTCTCCCGACCATGCACGGCTTCGATGAATTCTTCGGATACCTGTACCACCTCGACGCGATGTCCGATCCGTACTGGTATTCCTTCCCGGTCGACGAGAAGTACTACAACACTTACGGTCCGCGCAGCTTGATCCACAGTTATGCGACCGATCGGGACGATCCGACCGAGATGCCGCGCTGGGGCAAGATCGGCAAGCAGAGGATCGTCGATGAAGGTCCGCTGCCGCCGTTCCCGGACATGTCGAACGTGCAGAACATGCACGATCTGCCTTTCCTCAAGGCAAAGTACGACATGACGACCTTTGATGAAGTTTTGGTCAAGGCTTCCAGCGACTTCATGGACAAAGCCAAGAGAGACAACAAACCATTCTTTGTCTGGCACAACACCACGCGCATGCACGTCTGGACGTTCCTGTCGCAAAAATACAAGGCGATGCAGAACAGCCAGACGAACTACGGTCTTGAGGAAGCTGGCATGGCGCAGATGGACGATAGCATCGGCGCACTGCTCTAGCATATCGACGACATGGGCGAAACCAACAACACCATCGTGATCTTTACGACCGACAACGGTGCCGAAGTGTTCACGTGGCCGGATGGCGGCATGACGCCATTCAAGAACACGAAAGGCACTGTCGGGGAAGGCGGCTTCCGCGTGCCCGCCATCATCCGTTGGCCGGGCCAGGTCAAGCCCGGCTCGATCGAGAACGGGATCATTTCCGGCCTCGATTGGTTGCCCACCCTGGCTGCTGCAGCCGGAAATCCGAATATCACCGACCAGCTCCTAAAGGGCGTGCAGCTCGGCGACCGGAGCTACAAGAACCATCTCGACGGATACAACCAGATGGATCTCATCACGGGGAAAGGCCCATCCAAGCGGCACGAAATCTTTTACTTCGGCGGCGCTAGCTTGGGTGCGCTTCGCCTCGATGACTTCAAGTTCGCGTTCTACCAGCAGCCTCAGGGCTGGCCGGGCGAAAAAACCACCACCGATATGCCCGTCATGATCAATATTCGGCAGGATCCGTTTGAGCGCACGCCCAGTATCCGCAGCGAGTCGCCGAACACGGGTTCCTTCGGTTATGGCAACGACTTCTACGCCAGAGAATTCTGGCGCTTCGTGATGGTCCAGCAGTACGTGGGCAAGTTGGCATCGACCGCAATTGAGTTTCCGCCGATGCAGGCTCCGGCTTCGTTCAACCTCGAAGCGGTAAAGGCCAAGGTCGAGGAGATGATCAAGCAGCACGAAGGTCAGTGAAGCTTGTAAGCAACGGGTCGGGCGCTT
>JBATYN010000256.1:0-12034 GCA_049674125.1 Pseudolabrys sp.
TTCGTACATCTTTGATTGCAGTTGCGCTCGGCACCGCCTTGATGAGCACGGCAAGCGCGCAACCGGCGCAGTCTGACTTGGTCAAGCGTGGCGACTATCTCGTCAACGGCATCATGACTTGCGGAAATTGCCACACGCCGAAAGGCCCGCCCGCGGCGATCGCCGGCAAGGATTTTTCGGGCGGCCTGTCCTGGGATGAACCGCCCTTCAAGGTCACTGCACCGAACATTACGCCGGACAAAGATACGGGTATCGGAACGTGGACCGATGCCGACATCAAAAAAATGATGCGCACCGGCATGCGTCCCAACGACGTGCACGTTGCGATGATCATGCCGACCGGCTTCTATCACATCATGACCGACCGCGATCTCAACGCCGTCGTCGCCTATTTGCGAACGCTTAAACCGGTGAACAACAAGGTTGCCGACCCGATCTACAAGATGCCGCAGACCGAGAACGTGCTTCCGGGCGGCGAAAAGCCGTTCACCGAAGGGATGATGAGCGACAAGATCAAGAAGGGTTTCTATCTCGCCACCATCGCGCATTGTATGGAGTGCCATACGCCGATGGAGAAGGGCGTGCGCCGGTGGGACACGCGCCTGGGCGCGGGCGGATTTGAATTTCCCGGCCCGTGGGGCGTTTCGGTCTCGCGCAACATTACGTCTAGCAAAACCAAGGGCATCGGCGCCTGGACCGACGATGAGATCAAGCGGGCGATTATTTCCGGCGTCAGCAGGGACGGCAGCAAGCTGAAGCCACCGATGGGCTACCAATACTATGCAACATTGACCCCTGACGACCTGGACGCCGTCGTGGCCTATTTGCGCGCGGTGCCGGCGCAGGAATAAGGCGTTTATCCTGGGTGGGCATAGGGGTACCGGCCTTCATTTAGGCCGGTTAGAGGCCTATATCTCGATCACTCCCCCGGGATTTGAACCTATGTCCTTTAAAGCTCTCCCAGCTGTTCTGATTGCCACCATCGCGATCGGTAACGCCGCCACCGCACAAGAACGGCGGCTGCCGACCCCATCTGAACTGCGCTTGTCTTATGCGCCGGTGGTGCAGCATGTGGCTCCCGCGGTGGTCAATGTCTACGCCGCAAAGGTGGTGCAGAATCGCAATCCATTGCTCGATGATCCGATCTTCCGCCGCTTCTTTGGCGTGCCAGGTGGCAACAGCAATCAGCTGCAACGGTCTCTCGGCTCCGGGGTGATCGTCGAAGCCGACGGTCTGGTCGTGACCAACAATCACGTCATCGAGGGCGCTGACGAGGTCAGGGTCTCGCTCGCCGACAAACGTGAGTTCGAAGCCACGCTCGTCCTAAAGGATCCGCGCACCGATCTTGCGATCCTGCGCATCAAAGACGGGCACGAGAGATTTCCCGTGCTCGACTTTGCCGATTCCGATGCCGTGCAGGTCGGTGATGTCGTGCTGGCGATCGGAAATCCGTTCGGAGTTGGTCAAACGGTGACGCACGGCATCGTTTCGGCGCTGGCACGCACGCAAGTAGGCATATCCGATTACCGCTTTTTCATCCAAACCGACGCCGCAATTAACCCGGGCAATTCCGGGGGCGCGCTGGTCGACCTCACTGGCAAGCTAATCGGTATCAATACCGCCATCTTCTCGCGCTCGGGCGGCTCACAGGGAATTGGCTTTGCCATTCCCGCCAACATGGTTCGAGTCGTGGTGGCCTCGGCTAAAAGCGGCGGCAGCGCTGTGATGCGGCCATGGCTGGGCGCAAAATTGCAGGCGGTTACTCCCGATATCGCGGACAGCATGGGGCTCAAGCGACCGGCCGGTGCATTGGTGGCCAATGTCACCGCTGATAGCCCGGCCGCGCGCGCCGGCCTCAAGGCTGGCGATCTCATCGTGTCGGTGGATGGACAGGATGTCGACGATCCCAACGCCTTTGACTACCGGTTCGCCACCAAAGCGCTTGGCGGCAGCGCCCGCCTTGGCGTGATGCGGGCGGGGCGTGAACAGACGACGACGGTTGCCCTGCAAAAAGCGCCAGAAACACCCCGCGACGAAATCACCATCCGCTCGCGCTCGCCATTTTCCGGCGTGAAGATTGCCAATCTCTCGCCAGCGCTTGCGGACGAGCTGCAGCTGCAAAACGTTGAGCAAGGCGTGGCAATCGTTGACGTCGACGCCGGCTCTTATGCCAGCAATCTTGGCTTCCAGCGCGGCGACGTGATCGAAGAGGTCAATGGCGAACGCATTGCGAAAACGCGCGATCTTGAACGGCTAAGTGGTACGCCCAATCGCAGCTGGCGCATCATTATCGTGCGTGGCGGGCAGAAAATCTCCGCGGTATTCAGCGGATGAGGGTAGCAAATACCATTCTCTGGTCATGGCCGGGCGTGTTCCGGCCACCCCGCTCAGGATGCCAAGGTCTCTGCGTCTATAAGCGGGATGCGCGGCACGAGGCCGGGCATGACAGCGGCGGAGCACGACGATGACTCCGCGCGCCAAAGCAAGCGGCCCGAGTCTGTTTGCCGCCGCAGGCCTCGAGAAAGACGCGCCGCACCCGCTCGCCGACAGGCTCAGGCCACAGAAACTCGGCGAAGTCGTGGGCCAGGACCATTTGCTAGGGCCCGACGGCGCGCTCACGCGCATGCTGGCGACGCGATCGCTGGGCTCGCTGATATTCTGGGGCCCTCCTGGGACCGGGAAGACGACGGTTGCGCGTTTGCTGGCTCAGGCGACCGACCTGCATTTTGAGCAAGTCTCTGCCATTTTCACCGGCGTCGCCGATTTAAAGAAGGTGTTCGAGGAGGCACGCCGTCGACGTGAAATGGGGCAGGGTACGCTGCTGTTCGTCGACGAAATTCACCGCTTTAACCGCGCCCAGCAGGATAGTTTCCTGCCGGTGATGGAGGACGGCACCATCGTTCTGGTCGGGGCGACGACCGAGAATCCGTCCTTTGAATTGAACGCGCCATTGCTCTCTCGCGGGCGGGTGCTGGTGTTCAAGTCTCTCGACGAGGACGCGATCGAGAAATTGCTCGCGCGTGCGGAGACGATTGAGGGCCGGGCGCTCCCCCTCGATCCAGACGCGCGCGAAGTCCTTAAACGCATGGCCGATGGCGACGGCCGGGCGTCGCTCACGCTGACGGAAGAAATCTGGCGCGCTGCGCGCAAGGATGAAATCTTCGATGCATCAGAATTGCAGGAGATCGTGCAGCGCCGTGCGCCAATCTACGACAAAAGCCAGGACGGCCATTACAATCTTATTTCCGCGCTACACAAATCGGTGCGCGGCTCCGATCCGGACGCGGCGCTCTACTATCTTTGCCGCATGCTCGATGCAGGCGAACCGCCGCTTTATATCGCGCGCCGCATCGTGCGCATGGCGATTGAAGACATCGGACTGGCCGACCCGCAAGCGCTCGTGATCGCAAATGCCGCAAAGGATGCATACGATTTTCTTGGGTCGCCGGAAGGCGATCTTGCGATTGCGCAGGCTGTCATCTATTGCGCCACAGCACCGAAGTCGAACGCCGGCTATGCCGCTTATGGTGCGGCGATGCGCACCGCCAAAGAGGCCGGCTCGCTGCTGCCGCCCAAACATATTCTCAATGCACCGACAAAATTGATGCAGGAGGAAGGCTACGGCCGCGGGTATGCCTACGACCACGAAGCCGAGGAAGCGTTTTCCGGGCAGAATTATTTTCCCGACGCGTTGCCGCGCCGGACCTTCTACAATCCGCCCGAGCGCGGTTTCGAGCGTGAAATCAGGAAACGGTTGGAGTATTGGGCAAAGCTTCGGAAAGAGCAGGGCGGGGCATGAGCCGCCGCGGTCGCTCCAGCAATAGGCCGCGCCAGCCTGGCGGCGGACGGCAACAAGCCGGGCCGCGCAAGCGTGGCTTTGGCAAAAAGCACAGTGCTAGTCGTCATCATTCGCAGGGACGTATCGACGGTACGCCGCGAAGGCGGAAGCCGCCTGCATCGCTCGAGCCTCGTCCGCGCTCCAGCGCTTTTCAGGACGTGGAGGCCAAAAAGCCACCGGCGATTGCCGTATCGTCGGGCGTCCAGACCGTCGCCGTCACCGCCGACGAGAACGGCATGCGCGTCGATCGATTCTTCGAAGCGCGTTTTCCCGGTCTGTCGTTTAGCCATATTCAGCGCATCATCCGCAAAGGAGAAGTGCGCGTGAACGGCAAGCGGACGCAACCAAAGGCCCGGCTCGAAGCCGGTCACGCGGTGCGTATCCCGCCGCTGACAGTTGAAGCGCCGGCACCCCGCGATGACGCGCCGTCGGCGCAGAAGGATCGCGCGTTCCTGAAGTCGATCACTCTCTATGAGGATGCGGACGTTCTGGTGCTCAACAAGCCGATGGGTCTCGCCGTGCAGGGCGGTTCCGGCACCACGCGTCATATCGATGGTATGCTCGGTGCCTTGCGCAGCCCCGATGGCCAACGTCCGCGACTGGTCCACCGGCTCGACAAGGATACGGCGGGCTGTCTGCTGGTGGCTAAAACACGGTTTGTCGCAGCGGCTCTTGCCAAGACTTTCCGCTCACGCTCGGCCCGCAAGGTTTACTGGGCGCTTGTGGTCGGCGTGCCAAAGCCGGCGCAGGGGCGAATTTCCACCTACCTTGCCAAGCAGGAGGTCGAGGAAGACTCATTTATGCGCATTGCCAAGCACGGCGAAAAAGACGCGGTGCACGCCGTCACGTATTATGCGGTGGTGGAGACAGCGGCGCAGCAGCTGGGCTGGTTGTCGCTCAAGCCGGTCACGGGCCGCACCCATCAATTGCGCGCGCATATGGCGCACATCAGCCATCCGATTGTGGGCGATCCGAAATATTTCAACATCGAGAACTGGCAGCTGCCAGGCGGTATCCAAAATAAACTTCATCTTCTGGCGCGCCGTATCGCGGTACCGCATCCGCGTGGCGGTACGATCGACGTTTCCGCGCCGTTGCCGCCGCACATGCTGCAGTCGTGGAACCTGCTCGGATTTGACACGAAGCGTTACGACCCGATCGACGAGGCGCCGGAGGAGTAGCGGGCCGGCGGCGGGGTTCTTATTTGATAGACATGACCCACGCACCCTCAGTGATCCTACTCTTCGCCCTGACCGCAATGTCTGTTGTGCCCGCGCGTGCACAGGCAGGCAGGGACTACGACATCATGCGAGATGACTACAGCATCATGGTGCCGGAGAAGGGGGTCAGGCCCGAATCCCCCGAACCGTGGCTCGCTCCGAAATACAGATCGCCGCGCGGTACCGTAAAGCATGTGACCATCCCGAAATCGACGGTCGTGACGCCACCAACCGCTACGCTCCCGCCCCCCATTGTCGTGCCGCAGACTGGACGAGTCCTTCCAAACTTGCCGACGGTGCCGGGGGCTGGGCCTGGTGGACGCGAGACCTTCCAGGACCGTGCCTCGCGCTGCGCGCATCAGGCGGGCGTCTATGGCCAGGCTGCTGGCGACCGCGGCACTTATATGGGCACGTGTATCAATCAATAGCGCCTTCTTCATCCATTATTCGAGGTCAGAAAGGGCCGCGAAAGTGGCGCTTTAAGTTAAGTACCTACTTTAGATTTGCGGCTTAAATCTCTGTGCCCCCGAACTCAGGCCCCCGAAGCATCGAGAGCCTCAATATCCTCGCGCGAGAGCTTGATTTGCGGCGCTTTGAGGATTTCGCCAAGTTGCTTGAGGCTGGTGGCGCTCACGATGGGCGCGGTGATGAATGGCTTGGCGATCAGCCACGCCAGCGCGATCTGCGCCGGCAGGGTACCGTGGCGTGTGGCAACCCCGTCGATCGCTTTCAGAATCCGCATCCCGCGCGCATCGAGATAGCGCTTGAGCCGTCCGCCGCGTCCCGGATGCTTTGCGCCTTCCTCGGGAGAGCGGTATTTGCCCGTGAGGAAGCCGGCGGCGAGCGAATAATAGTTGATCACGCCCAACTTCTCTCGCTGGCAGATTGGCAGGAACTCGGTCTCGAATTCCTTGCGGTCCGAAAGATTGTAGAGCGGCTGGAGGCTCTCATAGCGAAGCAGACCCAATGTCGCGCTGGCCGCGAGCGATGCTTTCAGCCGCGCCGGGCTCATATTGGAGGCGCCAATGGCGCGCACCTTGCCGGCCGCGATAAGTTGAGCGTAAGCCTGCATGGTTTCTTCGGGCGGCGTGACTTCGTCGTCGAAATGCGTCTGGTAGAGATCGATGCGGTCGGTTTGCAGGCGGCGCAACGAGGCCTGGCATTCACGCAGGATGTAATCTTTTTTCAGGCTGCGGCCCTCGCCCATGTCCTCGCCGACCTTGGTTGCGATCAGCACCTTGTCGCGTTTTCCGCTGCGCTTGATCCAATTACCGATGATGGTTTCCGACTCGCCACCCGGATTGCCCGGTACCCAGCGTGCATAACTGTCGGAGGTGTCGACGGCATTGAATCCGGCGTCGACAAAAGCATCGAGAATTTTGAACGACGTCGGCTCGTCGATGGTCCAGCCAAAAACATTCCCGCCCAGCATGATGGGCGCGAAGTGGAGATCGGATTGGCCGAGGCGGCGTTTGTCCATGAGTGTCTTCTGGGTCTGCCACATGCTTCGAGACGCGCTCCTTCGGCGCGCTCCTCAGCATGAGGCCGAATGAGGTCTACCGCAAACTGGCGTTGAACTTTTCGAGTGCGCCCTGTCCGGGGCACAGCTCTTTTTCGGCGAGCGCGTTGAGCGGCCCGTCTACCGTGCGCAGATGCGCGTGCAGGTCTTCCGATTCCTTATCCATATAGAGCAGGCCGGTCACAATCTGCCCCTTGGCAGCATGATGCTGGAGAAAGCCGAGCGCCGCGGTGCGGTCGTGCACCTCGTAGTCGGCTGCGAGTTTGCGCAGCGCAATCCTGGAGCCGTCATGTTGCTCCACCACCTCGACCGTGCCCGGATCGTATTTGACCTCAATCGGCATCCGACTTGAGATGTAGTCGAGACGGTTCACTGCTTCGTTGTGTTCACGCACGAAATCGAAGCTCTTGGTCGACCCGGTGTGATTGTTGAAGGCCACGCAGGGCGAGATCACGTCGATGAACGCTGCGCCCTTGTGTGCGATTGCTGCCTTGATGATCGGCACGAGCTGATGCTTGTCGCCTGAGAACGAGCGGGCGACAAAGCTCGCGCCGAGCTGGAGCGCCATGGCGACGAGGTCGATGGAATTGTCAGTATTGATGAAGCCGCGCTTCGATTTCGAGCCGCGGTCGGCAGTTGCAGAAAATTGGCCCTTGGTGAGGCCGTATACGCCATTATTTTCGACGATATAGACCATGTTCACGCCGCGCCGCAGGCAATGCGCGAACTGGCCGAGCCCGATCGAGGCGCTGTCGCCGTCACCGGAGACCCCGAGATAGATTAGATCGCGGTTGGCAAGGTTGGCGCCGGTCAGCACCGACGGCATGCGGCCGTGCACTGAATTGAAGCCGTGCGAGTTGCCAAGGAAGTAGGTCGGCGTCTTGGACGAGCACCCGATGCCGGAGATCTTCGCGACGCGATGCGGTTCGATCGAGAGTTCGAAGCAGGATTGGATGATCGCCGCCGTAATCGAGTCATGGCCGCAGCCGCCACATAGCGTCGATACCGTGCCCTCCTAGTCGCGGTGCGTGTACCCGAGTTCGTTCTTCGGCAGGTCCGGATGGTGAAACTTCGGCTTTGCGAGATAGGTCATGACGTTACCTTCATCGGCTTAACCTTCAGTTGATCGAGGTGGTCGCCGATTGCTTTAGCAATGAACCGTGCGGTGATGGGGGTGCCGTCATAATGGAGGATCGGTACCAGCCGCACGGGATCAATGCCGCATTCATTGACGATCAGCGAGCGCAGCTGCGCGTCGCGGTTCTGTTCGACAACGAACACGAAATCATGGTCCGCGACGAAACTGTTTACGCTGGAATGGAACGGGAAGGCGCGCACACGCATGCGGTCGAGCGCGTGACCACGCGCCTCGATCATGTGGATTGCCTCATCCATGGCTGGCGCGGTCGAGCCAAAATAGATGACGCCGTACTTGGTCGGCTTTTCAGCGGTGGCAATCAGCGGTCGTGGCACCAGATCTTTGGCGGTGTCGAATTTGCGGACCAATCGTTGCATGTTGTCGACATAGGGTGCGCCTTCCTCGGTGTAACGCGCGTAGCGATCGCGCGATGTGCCGCGGGTGAAGAACGAGCCCTTGGTCGGATGCGTGCCGGGATACGTACGATAGGGGATGCCGTCGCCATCGACGTCGAGATAGCGGCCGAAATCCTTGCCGGCTTCTAGCTCGGCGGCTGTCATCACCTTGCCGCGGTCGTATTTACGCGTGTCATCCCACGCCAGCGGTTTTGACAAATGGTGGTTCATGCCGATGTCGAGATCGCGCATGACGAAAATCGGGGTCTGCAACCGGTCGGCAAGGTCGAAGGCTTGCGCGCCGAACTCGAAACTCTCGTTCGGGTCCTCCGGGAACAGCACCACGTGCTTGGTGTCACCGTGCGAAGCATATGCGCAGGAGATGATGTCGCACTGCTGCGTGCGGGTCGGCATGCCGGTCGAAGGGCCGGCGCGCTGGACGTCGAATAAAACTGCAGGAATTTCAGCGAAGTAGGCAAGCCCAATGAACTCCTGCATTAACGAAATGCCCGGCCCGGATGTGGCGGTGAACGCACGCGCGCCGTTCCAGCCGGCGCCGATGACAATGCCGATGGAGGCAAGCTCATCTTCGGCCTGGATGATCGCGTATTTCGCCTGCTTGGTCTCGGGATCGATGCGCAGTTTGGCGCAATGGCGGGTAAAGGCGTCGGCAAGCGAAGACGAAGGCGTGATTGGATACCACGCGCAGACGGTGGCGCCGCCATAGACGGCGCCGAGCGCTGCGGCCGAATTACCCTCGATAAAAATACGGTCCCCGACCGCGTTCGTGCGCTTGAGCTTGATGCCAAGCGGGCATTGTAAATTCAAAATCGCGTAGTCGCGACCGATATGCAGGGCTTTGATATTCGGCTCAATCAGCTTGTCCTTGCCCTTGTATTGCTCGCCGATGAGCTGCTCGACCACCGTCACCTCGATATCGAGCAAGGCCGTAAGAGCGCCGATATAAATGATGTTCTTGAAAAGTTGCCGCTGGCGCGGGTCGGTATATTCGCGATTGCAGATCGCGGTCAGCGGGACGCCGATGACTGTGATGTCATCGCGGAATTTCGACGGCGGCAATGGTTTGGTCGAATCGTAGAACAGATAGCCGCCCGGCTCGATGCCGGCGATGTCCCTGTCAAAGGTCTGCGGGTTCATCGCAACCATCAGGTCGGTGCCGCCGCGGGCGCCGAGATGGCCGGCGGCAGAGACTCGCACCTCGTACCAGGTCGGCAGGCCCTGAATGTTGGACGGGAAGATATTGCGTGGCGCGACCGGCACGCCCATGCGCATGACTGCGCGCGCAAACATCTCGTTCGCGCTCGCCGAACCCGAGCCGTTGACGTTGGCGAAACGAATGACGAAATCGTTTACGCGGCTGATCGGCGTGGCGGTCGGCATGACGTTCCTGCGTGAGTCATATCGAGAAAGAATTTCTGCATGTCCCAGGCGCCGGTCGGGCACCGTTCGGCGCACAGGCCGCAATGCAGACAGACGTCCTCATCCTTCACCATGACGCGGCCGGTCTTGAGGCCGTCCTGGACATAGAGATCTTGCGTGAGGTTGTGCGCCGGCGCGGTCAGCCGCTTGCGGAGATCGGCTTCCTCGCCATTCGGCGTAAAAGTGATGCAATCCATCGGGCAGATATCGACACAGGCATCGCATTCAATGCAGAGCTGGGCCGAAAACACGGTCTGCACGTCGCAGTTCAGGCAGCGGCCGGCTTCCTTGAGTGCGACCTCGACGTCGAAGCCTAGTTCGACTTCGGCCTTGATGTCTTTCAGCGCGATGGCTTTGTCGCGCAGCGGCACCTTGTAGCGCTTGTCGAGTTCGATCTCGTTGTCATAGGACCATTCGTGGATGCCCATCTTCTGGCTCATCACCTCGACGGCGGGCAGCGGCCGGTCGGTGATGTCCTCGCCATTGAGCATCTTGTCGATCGAGACGGCAGCTTCGTGGCCATGCGCCACCGCCCAGATGATATTCTTTGGACCGAACGCCGCGTCGCCACCGAAGTACACTTTCGAGTTGGTGGAGGCAAAAGTCACGGTGTCGACCTTCGGCATATTCCATTCGTCGAACTGGATGCCGCAATCGCGTTCGATCCAAGGGAAAGCATTCTCCTGGCCGACCGCCACCAGCACTTCGTCGCAAGGGAAGTGCTGATCCGGTTCGCCAGCAGGGACCAGCTTGCGACGGCCCTTGGCGTCGCGTTCGGCCTTCACCTTTTCGAAAGTGACGCCGGTGAGTTTGCCGTTCTCGTGCGTGAATTCCTTCGGCACGAGGAAATTGTGAATCGGGATGCCCTCGTGCATGGCGTCTTCCTTTTCCCAAGGCGACGCCTTCATCTCCTCAAAGCCGGATCGCACCACGACGTTAACATCCTCGCCGCCGAGACGGCGCGCGGAGCGGCAGCAATCCATAGCGGTGTTGCCGCCGCCCAGCACGATCACGCGTTTGCCGATTTTGCTCACGTGGCCGAACGACACCGAGGACAGCCAATCGATGCCGATGTGAATATTCTTGGCGGCTTCGTTGCGACCGGGGATATCCAGGTCGCGACCGCGCGGTGCGCCCGAGCCGACGAACACGGCGTCCCAGCCTTCCGCCAGCAGCGACTTCATACTGTCGATGCGTTTGCCGGCGCGAAACTCCACGCCAAGGCCGAGAATGTAGCCGGTCTCTTCGTCGATGACGGAATCCGGCAAACGGAATTTCGGAATCTGCGTACGGATCATGCCGCCGGCTTTTGGATCGCCGTCGAAAACGATGCAGTGATAGCCGAGAGGGGCGAGATCGCGGGCAACGGTGAGAGAGGCCGGACCGCCGCCAACCAGCGCGATGCGCTTTCCGTTTTTCCTTGCCGCCGGCTTCGGCAAACGATCGTGAATGTCGTCCTTGTAATCGGCCGCCACTCTTTTCAGGCGGCAGATTGCCACCGGCTCCTTCTCAACGCGGACACGCCGGCATGCCGGCTCACAGGGGCGGTCGCAGGTGCGTCCGAGAATTCCCGGAAACACATTCGAGCGCCAATTGATCATGTAGGCGTCGGAATATCGGCCTTGCGCGATCAGGCGGATATATTCGGGAACGGGCGTATGCGCGGGGCAAGCCCACTGGCAGTCCACGACCTTGTGGAAGTAGTCCGGCGCAGCAATGTCAGTGTTCTTCATTGATTCCTCAAAACGCGCCCCGCTACTTCACACATATAAAACGGCGTCGCGTTGCACCCCTTGGCGGGTTCACATCCCCGGTCGGCCTTGTTTCTCGGCTCGAATCCGAGGGCGGATATTATTGGGTACGAACCCGCAAGGCTACTTATCCTTCCGTCATGGCTGAGGCCTATCAACCACAAGTCTGCATAAGGTTTTTCGCTCTATGAAAGCGGCGCTACCAAGGCGCTAGGGCCCTTAACATCGTGTTTTCGAGTAACATTTAGGCTATTGAGTTCCAGGCTTTTTGCGCCGCACAAAACAGTCCCAATGCGCGAGATTTTTACCGAGATTTTCGAAAACCAGCCGCTCGATCCGATGGAATCGGCGCGCCGCGGGGCTCGGCCGCAGCTGCGCAAGCGCTTCTACGCGCGCGCGCATGTCGGTGCTAGCGGTGAGGGTGGCGTTCCCATCTTGCTGGATGGGAAAGCCGTCATGACACCTGCGCGTCGCGCACTTTCGCTGCCTTTGCACGCGCTTGCCGAAGCTGTCGCCGCGGAATGGGAAGTGCAGACCGACGCGATCGATCCTGCGCGCATGCCGCTCACACGGCTCGCCAATGTCGTGATCGATGCCGTCGCCGACAAGCCCGCTCCGGTCGCAGAGGACATTGCGGAATACCTCGGCTCGGATTTGTTGTGTTACCGCGCCGATGCGCCCGCTGGACTGGTCGAGAGCCAGGCGCGAGCGTGGGACCCGGTGCTCTTATGGG
>JBATYN010000257.1:0-2973 GCA_049674125.1 Pseudolabrys sp.
GAAAATACCAGTGTGATGTTGATGTTCAGCCCACGCCCCGTCAGTCGGCGGATTGCAGGAATCCCGGCCGGTGTCGCAGGCACCTTGACCATGAGGTTGGGACGCTGAACAGCCGCCCACAGCCGCATAGCTTCGTCTATCGTCGCTTCGGTATCGTTGGCCAAATATGGCGAGCATTCCAGACTGATATAACCGTCGCGGCCTTGCGTCTGCTCGTAAACCGGGCGCAGCACATCAGCGGCGGCGCGAATATCGGCAATCGCCAAATGCTCGTAGATCTCGGAAATGCTATGGTCGGCCTGCGCTTGGAATTGCTTTAGCGCATCGGCATATTCGTCGCTTTCGCCAATTGCCTTCTCGAAAATTGATGGATTCGACGTAATTCCCTTCAATCCGTCGCGTTCGATCAGAGTACGCAACTCGCCTTTTTCGATCAGGCTGCGCTTGAGATAGTCAAGCCACAGCGACTGGCCGCACGCCTCGAGTTGCTTTAGCGGATTCATATTATCTGCGTCCTATGATTTGCAATCTGGTCTTTGGCGGCGGCGAGCACGTTCTCCAGCGTGAAACCGAACTTCTTCATGAGATTGTTGATCGGCGCCGACGATCCGAAACTATGCATGCCGATCCTGGTGCCTTTCACGCCGGTATAACGATCCCAGCCGATTACCGCGCCCGCCTCCACCGAAACGCGCGCCGTGATGTCAGGCGGCAGCACGCTGTCGCGGTAGGCCTGATCCTGCTGTTCGAACAATTCCCACGACGGCATGCTCACTACGCGCGCCGCAATATCTTCCTGTTTGAGCCTCTCATAGACTTCAGCGCAGAGTGCAACTTCGCTGCCGGTGCCGATCAGAATTACCGCCGGTTGGCCGCCTTCGGCATCAGCCATGACATAGGCGCCGTGTGCGACGCCGGAGGCCGGGGCATAATGCTTGCGGTCAAAGGTCGGAAGTGGCTGGCGGCTCAGCACCAGACAGGCGGGCTGATGCTTTAACCCGATGATGACGCGCCATGCTTCGACGACCTCGTTGGCATCAGCGGGCCGCAACGTGATCAGACCGGGAATTGCCCGTAGCGCTACGAGCTGTTCGACCGGCTGGTGCGTCGGACCGTCCTGCCCGAGGCCGATAGAATCATGCGTGAAGATGGTAATGACCGGCAGCTGCATCAGCGCGCTCAGGCGGATGGCCGGCTTCATGTAGTCCGAAAAAATGAGGAAGGTCGATCCGTAGGCGCGGATTTTGGACAATGCGAGCCCATTCACAATCGCGCCCATGGCGTGTTCGCGAATGCCGAAGTGCAGATTGCGGCCACCGTAGGTGTCGGCTTCGAAATCCTTGGCCGATTCAAACGTCATGAGCGTCTTGGTCGATGGCGCAAGATCCGCCGCGCCGCCGATCAGCCAAGGAAAATGTGACGCGATGGCGTTGAGCACCTTGGCTGATGAGTCGCGGGTCGCGAGACCTTTGGAATCGGACGGAAAGCTGGGTAAGTCGACGTCCCAGCCGTTGGGTAGCTTGCGCTTCTGCATGCGCTCAAGCTGGTCGGCGAAGTCCGAATATTTGGCGCGGTATTCCTCCATCCCCGCCAACCAAACCATACGAAGATCGCCGCCGCGCCGACCAAAGCCTGAATCAAAATGTTCGCGCACGCCCTCCGGCACGAGAAACTTGGCATCCTCCGGCCAGCCATAACTGCGCTTGGCCAGACGAATCTCTTCCACTCCCAGTGGCTCGCCGTGGGCGGCGCTCGTATCGTGCTTATGCGGAGCGCCATAGGCGATATGGCTATCGACGATAATGAGGGTGGGTGCGTCGTCCGTCCGTCGAAACGCCTCGATCGCTTGCGCGATCCGCTCCCTGTCATTGGCATCACCAACCAACTTCACATTCCAACCATAGGCAAGAAAGCGCGCTGCAACATCTTCACTGAAGGCGAGGTCGGTGTGGCCTTCGATCGTTATGCGATTGCTGTCGTAGATCCAGCACAGATTCCCGAGCATCAAGTGGCCCGCGAGCGAGGCTACTTCGCTCGTGATGCCCTCCATCATGTCGCCATCGCCGCACAACGCATAAATGTCGTAATCGAATACTGTAACGTCCGGTCGATTGAAGTGTTTCGCCAGCCAACGCTCCGCAATGGCCATGCCGACGCTCGTGGCACAGCCTTGTCCAAGTGGCCCGGTTGTCGTCTCGACGCCCGCAGTCACATGATATTCAGGGTGTCCCGGACATTTGCTATCGAGCTCGCGGAAACGCTTTATGTCGTCAAGAGTGACCGCAGGTTCACCGGATTGTTGATATTCGGAGTTAATCGCCTTGACGCCGCTGAGATGCAGCGTCGCATAGAGCAGCATCGAGGCGTGCCCGTTGGACAGCACGAAGCGGTCGCGGTTGGGCCAGATCGGATCGTCCGGATCGAATCGCAAGAAATGCTGCCACAATGTATAAATCACCGGAGCCAATGCCATCGGCGTACCGGGGTGGCCCGAATTGGCTTGCTGTACAGCATCCATCGACAAAGTACGGATTGTGTTGATGCAGAGTTCATCAATCGATCCGTCGCCCAGCGCTCGACTGTCTATCTGTACTTGGGCGGCTCTCGTTTCGGCGCTGTCGAATGCGGAAACGGAATGTCGGGCGTCCATGCTTCGCTTCCTTCGTAATGCCGATAACTCAAATCGGCACCAAGGCCCTAAAGCGGCGTCCGGGCTGAAGGAGGCAGCAGGTCGTCACAAAAGGGAGCCCCGGCTCTCGCCGGATGGTCACCCCGATAGCCTCAACGATTTCGGCGCCGATTGGTTCATCGCGGAGGTAGTACGACCCCTAGGTAGCCGAATTCCACGATCTCAGTTGTCAATCAGTTTTGTATCCGACAGGTTCGATCACCCCACGTCGGCGACGCGGGTTTGCGACCGCTGTTCAGCTGGCTTGCGATCGTGGGCAAGGTTGCTCGCGGTATTGACTAACG
>JBATYN010000258.1:0-4447 GCA_049674125.1 Pseudolabrys sp.
ACCTATGACTGGCCCGCCGATCGTATTGTCTTTGCTATGGCCGGAGGACTCGAGGCGCTTGTCCGCAGCGCTGAACAGGCCGAGGACAACGAAGCTGCCGGCGCGCAGGCCATGGCGAACTCGAAGATCGGTGCCAATGATGTCGTCATCGGCGTCGCAGCGAGTGGCACGACCCCTTTCACAATTGGCGCCCTACGGGCGGCCAGTGCCGCGGGCGCGGTGACCATCGCCGTGGCAAACAACCCGGGCGCGCCCCTGTTTGAGGTCGCGCGCCATCGCATCTTGGCCGATACAGGAAGCGAAGTGATCGCCGGTTCCACCCGAATGAAAGCAGGCACGGCCCAGAAGATCGTGCTCAATCTGTTCTCGACCGCCGTCATGGTGAAGATGGGCCGCGTCTATCGCGGGTTGATGGTGGATATGCGGGCACGGAACGCCAAACTGCGCCAGCGCGCAGAAGCCATCGTAAGCGAAATCGTCCACTGTCCGGTAGGTGATGCTGCGCGCTATCTCGAACGCGCAGATGGCGACGTGAAGACGGCGGTCCTGCTCGGCTTGGGAATGGAAAGCAACGAAGCCGTACAACTGCTGAAGGATCACGCGGGCAATCTGCGTGCAGCCGTCAACGCGCTTACTCGCAACGATGGCTGAGCTGCGAACAGGAAGCGCGATGGCACGCGAGACCGCTGAGATCCCGGCGGCGGCCGAGCGTCTTCTCTCGCGTCCCAATTTGTTCGCGGCAATCGTCGAGCGGATTGAGCAGGTCAAGCCGCGCATCATAGTTTTCTGCGGGCGCGGTAGCTCAGGTCATGTCGGCGTTTACCTGCGCTACCTATTCGAAGTGCGGCTTGGCCTGCTGGCATCGGCCGCCGCACCTTCCGTCGTGACTGCCTACCAGCGACCTCTGGAACTGCGCGATGCCCTGTTTGTCGTGATTTCGCAGTCCGGACGTAGTCCCGATCTCATCAACGCTACGCAGGTAGCGCGGAAGTTCGGCGCGCTGACTCTTGCGATCGTCAATGACGAAGACTCTCCCGCAGCTGCCTCGGCCGAGTTGGTCCTGCCGATCGGCGCGGGAACTGAATGTGCCGTCGCGGCGACCAAGACTGTCGCGCTGTCGATGATCGCGGGGGCGCGGTTGGTGGCAGCGTTGGGGCGCGACGACGATCTAAATGAGGGCCTCCAGCAATTGCCCCTCCGGTTGTCCGACGCGCTCGCGTGCGATTGGTCGGCTTGGGCCGACAGTGCGGCGGGAGCGACGGCGACTTTTGTGGTCGGACGAGGATACGGCCTCGGTTGCGTCCGCGAGATCGCGCTCAAGGTGGCTGAAATCTTGCGAGTCCCGGCTCTTGGTTACAGTGCGGCCGAGCTGCGGCACGGTCCGCGCGCATCGATCTCACCGACAACGCCCGTGCTGGTGCTGCGGCAGAACGACCAAGCCGCCATCACCGTCGATGAACTCGTTCGTGACCTGAACGACGCGGGTGAGAGGGTGTTTACTGCCGGAGGTGCGGCATGCTCGCTGCCCTGGATCGGCGACGGGCACCCAGTTTGCGATCCAGTCCTCATGCTCATTCCGGCGTATCGTGCCATCGAGGCTGCGGCACGCCGACGAGGCTTCGATCCCGACAATCCGCCGTACCTGAGCAAAGTGACGCGCACATTGTGAAGCCACCTTGTTGATGTCGGTGATTTCCCTATTTATTCAACGCTGCAGGAAGCGAAGTTCTGCTTTGCGCTCGGCTAAAAAATACTTATCGGACGTCCCCACATCGTCCCTCAATGTCTGCTGTTGGCACTTAGCGGACATCGGCTGGTGCACAGCACACGTCCGCTTTTGGGGGTAAAGCGGACTCAGCTTACTTATGGAGAGGCCGCCGCAAAGCGGCCTTTCTTTTTGGACGGTCAATGACCGCTTCCGTTGCCCTTACGCAGGAACACGTAGTCTGCGGAGTAAGGCACACTGCGATATGCATCTGCGGTTTCGCAGGGCCCTTGCGCTGCGCCGCCCTTGGTGTTTATGCGCTGGACGGTCGATGCGTGTGATAACACTCCATTGCCGCGCTGCTCCATAACGTCCAGCTTGAGCCACGGAACGTCGTCAGACGTTGTGCCTGGCACCGAGCTCACCGCTTTGGCGCGCACTCCGCTTCCGTCGAAGTGCTGCCAATTTGGCCCCGCATAGTGAGTTCCGACAGTTTTGCCGTCGAGGCTTAGCGCCGCAACCGGCTCCCGAAATTGCCAGACGAGATTGTTCGCGGCATCGAGTTTGCACTGGTAAAGTTGCGCACCTTCGGCATGGAAAGTGACAATGATCGTCTCGCCCGACACGGCGAACGGCGCAGGCACTTGAGCGAATGTTTGCGCCGGAGCCAATAATGAGCCGGCAAGCGAGACAGCGAACAGTGAATTTCTTAAACGGGAGTTCATCGGTGATCCTTTGGGTTCGTGGAGGTCATGATGCGGGAATGCTGTATCTCTCGTGGGTTTGCGGTGTTCTTCATTTTACGCGGCGCAACGCCGGGCGCTCGCCGTCGAGATAAGTCTTGATCTGCGCGCGCGCACGCGCCAGACGCGACGTTACAGTTCCAATCGGAACGGCTTGTACCTCGGCGACCTCGCGATACGTCAATCCCTCAAGCACAACGAGCAGCAACGTGCTGCGTTGATCTTCCGCAAGCGAGTCGATCGCACGCGCGATGTCGCGGCTACCGAGTTCCGGTCCCGCAAAGTCGCAAGCGTCGTTGTCTTGGAGTGGTGATAGTGACGGCCGGCGCGCCAGTGCCCGCAGGCGATTGCGGTTCAAATTGGTGAGGATCGTATAAAGCCAGGCGCGGGTGTTGGTACCCTGAAAAAGATGCTCCGAGCGCAGGGCCCGCACTAGAGTTTCCTGTACTATATCGTCGGCGATGTTCCGGTCGCGCGTCAGCCCACGCGCATAACGTCGTAGCGCGGGGATCGCCAACTCGACCATTTTTGCGAACGTCATCGCGCCCGGATAGCGGCAAATGACCGGGCCCGCATGAAGAGCAGCGTTGGCCCAGCGTGAGATTTTCTTGAGATGTTATGGAGATTTGCTAAGCACTAATCCAAGCCAGCCCGGCGAAATGCTTCCAGATAGTGCTCTCGTTCGGCGTCCTGCTGAATAGGCATTTGGCTCGCGATCCAGGCTAGCGAAATATTGGGTTGTGCCCGACGTAACGCCTGAAGCGCGGCCGCGGCAATGTCGATTTGCCCGGCCATGGCGGCGGAAGCAGCAAGCAGCCGGTGCGCGCCGACGTAATCACTTCGAAGACGAATGGCAGCGTGTGCGAGTTGCATCGCCTCTTCATAGTTGCGTCCAACGAACTGGGCGTAGGAGGCAACGCCGTAATATAGGGCAGAAAGCGGATCGCGGGGACTTAGTCGCAACGCACGGCGTGCGGCAACGTCGGCCTTCTCCCATTGACCACAAAAGGCCAAGGTCAGGCCATAAAGGGCTTGGGCCAGCGAGAAATTCGGATTGAGATACAACGCGGACGTAAATTCGGCCAGCGACGCTTCAAAACGCCGAGTAAGCAGATAGGTGCAGCCCAGCGCGTGATGCGCCCATGGATCCTCTTCGTCGGCTTGAATTGCCGCCAGCGCTGCGCTCTGGGCGACCGGAACGGTGGTGGCCATGTCCATCCAACCCATGTAAGCGCCGAGCGTCTGGCTCGCGGCAAGCACGCCGAGTGCTTGGCCGTAATTGGGGTCGATGGCGATAGCCCTTTCCAGCAAAGACTGCGCGACCTCATTGTCTTCTCGCGTGACGCGCCAAAAGTGCGACAGCGCCCGCATAACCAGCTCCCACGCATCCATGTTGTCGGGTGGTTTGCGTTTGGCGTGAAAATTCTCCGCGGCATAAAGCTGTGGCTCGATCGAGGCGACAATGGCCTCGGTAATTTCGTCCTGAACCGAGAAGACGTCCGCAACGCTTCGATCGTAACGCTCGGCCCAAACGTGGCTACCGGTAAAGACGTCGTTGAGCTGAGCTGTGATACGTACGCGGTTACCAGCTTTGCGCACGCTGCCTTCGACCACATATCCGACGCCAAGCTCCTCGGCGACCCTTTTTATATGTACAGCTTTGCCTTTGTAGACGAACGATGAATTGCGCGCGATCACCGAGAACCAGCGTAACTTGGACAAAGCCGCAATGATGTCCTCGCTGATGCCATCCGAAAAATAACCCTGCTCCGGATCGTCACTCATATTTGTGAAGGGAAGTACGGCGATGGCCGGCCGGTCAAGAGTCAGCGAAGCCGGTCGCACGTTTTCTTCTAATGCGGCAGTGACGGCAATTTCTTCAGCGCCGTCCGCTCGTGTACGCACCGCCCCGACGAAGCGCAATCCTTTGCGGGGTATCGTACGGATTAGTTTTTGGTTTCGACCGGTGTCGCCGATTGCTTTCCGCGCGGCGTAGGTG
>JBATYN010000259.1:0-5338 GCA_049674125.1 Pseudolabrys sp.
GTGTACGCCCCCAGAGGCCCTACAGCCTCTTCACTCACTATGCTGCTGCCTGCGCATCTGAGGCACGGCGAAGGAGCTTTCGCGCGATGCCGGTACGCAACTGTCGCCACGAAATAAATTCTGAATAAAAGGCAGTCGGCTCGTCAAGGTAGTAATTGCTTTTTATGACAACCACACGATCAGAATCGCGTTTTTTTACGACGTGTTTATGAGCCGCCAAACCGAAAAGGTAACAGGCTAAGGGTGATGTCCGCTTTGGGTCAAAAGCGGACATTCTAGGGGGACTAATCGATTATTTCATCGGCGCGGCCGAGCAGCGACGAAGGCACGGTGAGACCGAGCATTCGGGCGGTCTGCGCGTTGATGACTAACTCGAACTTGTTGGGTTGCACGACTGGCAACTCCGCAGGTGTAGCACCTTTGAGGATGCGGCCAACATAGAGGCCAGCCTGACGATACGCATCCACAATATTTGATCCGTAGCTCATCAGGCCACCGACTTCCGCATAGTCACGCAACGCGGATATGACGGGGAGACGGTGAAACGCCGCCAGTTGAGCCAATTGGACCTGTCGACCATTAAAAAACGGAGTGCTCCCGACAACGACCGCATCGGGTCGCTCGCGACCTATCGCTTCGAAGGCGGCATTGATCTCGGTGCTTGTGTTGGCGTTATGGACCTGGATTTGTAATCCCATGGTACGGGCGGCATCGGTTACTTCCTTTGACTCAACTTCGGTGAGAGTTGCATCGGCCGGATTGGCAAGCACAGCAATTCGCGCAGCCGTGGGTAGCAGATCGCGAATCAGTTCCAGCCGCTTTGCCCCAAGCTCGGAATTGAAAAGGTTGATTCCAGTCATGTTGCCACCCGGTCGCGAGAGGCTCTTAGCCAAACCAAGTTGCACAGGGTCGTTGCCGACCAAGAAGACGATTGGGATCGTCGTGGTCGCGGCCTTCGCCGCGAACGAAGATAGAGGACCAGAGGCAACAATTGCGGCGACCGGACGGTGAACCAAGTCGACCGCCAGCGCCGGTAACCCATCAGTTTGATCCTCAGCCCATTTGTACACGATTTCTACGTTGTCGCCTTCGACGTAGCCGGATTCCTTCAGCCCCTGGCGAAGTCCACGCAGCCGGGCTGCCACCACCTCGGGCGTTCGGGGATCGAGAAACCCGATGACGGGCAACGGAAGCTGCTGCGCGCGTGCCGTGAGTGGCCACGCCGCCGCCCCGCCGCCTAAAAGTTTGATGAACTCGCGCCGCCTCATTGCAGTTCCCCGAGGCTTAAACCTCGCCCATCGTATCGGCTCAACTTGCCTGCTTGAAGGGGTATCCTAGAGGTCGGCTGGCGTCCGCTTTTTGGGTCAAAAGCAGGCATGTGCAGTGCAAAACGGCATGTCCGCTTTACCCCCAAGAGCGGACATGGGCGAGTTACAAGATGGTCGCGTCCGTTTTGTGCAGCAACTCGGTCGAGCGAGTTGACCTCGAACTCAACGCTGGCCGACATCTCAAATAGAGGTGTTTTGAAGGGCGGCTTGAAACCGTATCTCCAAGTGAAAGTACAGAGCCCTAGAGAAACGGACGCTTTAGAGAACGGATTTCGGGAGCGGCCCAAATACGACAGTGCAGAGGTTTGTGTGAAGTAGCTGCAAATCCCTCGCGTTTTCCCGTGACAGAATCCCGACGGAGAATAGTTCGCTAGGAGATGGTGGCGGAGGGAGTGGGATTCGAACCCA
Organism: Pseudolabrys sp.; assembly: GCA_049674125.1. GTDB lineage: Bacteria > Pseudomonadota > Alphaproteobacteria > Rhizobiales > Xanthobacteraceae > Pseudolabrys. The sequence goes on from JBATYN010000259.1 coordinate 1,737, forward strand.
CGTTACGGTTTCCCGTAAACACGCTTTCCAAGCGTGCGCCTTCAGCCACTCGGCCACCCCTCCTGATCGGCCGTACAAACGGCCACGCCTTCAAAAAAACTGAAGCGCGCACTTCGCACTCAGCCAGCTGCTCATCCTTCCCGATCGGAGACGGCCGGCGGGAGAACCGAAAGCGGCGGGCACTATAGCGACGGTCTGGTCGCAAACAACCCGCCCGGCGATCCTCAGCCTCTAATAAGCATATCTATGTTTTATTTTCCAACGTTGACTGAAATCCGACTGGCTGCGCAGAATGGTATGAATTTAGCGATCCGAGCGCGCAATGCGCACACCCTTTATGATCTTAGCGATGCTTGCCATGGTCGGACCGGCCGCGGGTGAAACAATACAGCTTTTCGCCGCTGGTAGCCTGAGGGGCGCCTTGACCGATGTGGCCAGCGCATATGAAGCGTCGAGCGGCAATAAAGTCGTGGCCAAGTTCGGAGCTTCCGGACTTTTAAAGAACGAACTTTCCGCCGGAGCTCATGCAGACGTGTTTGCCTCAGCCAATATGGAGCATCCACAGTCTCTGCATGACGAAAAGAAGAGCGGCCCGGTGCTCCGCTTCGCGCGGAACAAAATGTGTGTGCTGGTGAGACCAGGAATAAAGGTGGACAGTGCGAGCTTGCTTGATCGAATGCTCGATCCCAACATTAAGCTCGGTACGTCAACGCCTCGGTCCGACCCTTCCGGCGATTATGCTTTTGAGGTCTTTCGCAAGGCCGAAACCATCAGACCCGGCGCCCAATCCGCGCTGGAAAAAAAGGCCTTGCAACTGACCGGGTCATCAAACAGCCCCGCACCGCCGACCGGCCGCATTCTCTACAGCTGGCATATCGCGGAAGGCCGCGCCGATATCTTTTTGACTTATTGTACCAATGCACTAACGGCACAGAAGGAGAGCCCCGGTCAGCAAATCGTTGCGCTTCCAGACAATCTCGCTGTCAGCGCAGACTATGGGCTGACGGTGATCACCGGGGCTTCGTCTGCCGCTCAGACTCTCGCAGATTTTATCATGTCGGCGGCCGGCCAAAAAATTCTTTCGGCCTACGGTTTTGCACCAGGAAAGTGAGTTCATCATGCGCCAACGCGTTCTTTCCGTCGCAATGCTGGCGGTTTTCATAGCGCCTGCTTACGCCGATGACGGCTGCGACAAATTCGGCTGGTCTGTGGCGCGCGAGCGCGCGTTATTCACGGCTACAAACAAAGCGGATATTACTGCCAACACAACTCTTGAATCGTTCCCGAGCGGTGCTTTCGTTCTGCATCTACAGCCAGATTCGAAAACTACTTTCGCAATGCCGCCCGAGCGCAAATCAAAAGCAGAGCACTGGTTCGGCGGCATGGTACGGCTGCCGGCCATAGCCATGCCGGGGCTGTACCAAGTGACTCTTTCGGACGAAGCCTGGATCGACGTCGTTCAGGACGGCCGCTATGCACGTTCGATCGGAAGCGCCGGTCGCAGCGATTGCCCGGGATTACGCAAGAGCGTTCGTTTTGAGCTCAACGCGGCGCCATTTATCCTGCAGCTAAGCGGCGTTACATCAGAAACAATCGTCGTCATGGTTAGCCGCAACGACTGAGCGAATCGCGGCAACTCAGAATTCGAGGGCGCTCGCGACAATTGCCTGGCGTTCGTGCGACTGCTGCAGCATTTCGAGCGCGGCGACTGCCTGAGTGTGTAAAGCATCAAAATCAATTTGTGCAGCGACTACCTGCGGCTCGACTGGCGCAGGTGGCTGTGAAATAGCGAATATACAAGCTCCGCAAACAGCAAAGACGAACGCCACAAAACCTACACGCATCGACAAGCCTCCTGGCTTGCCCCTCCCCCGACAAGGACCATATATCGAATTTTATTTAAACCGCGCGAAGCCCCACGATGAAACCCCGGGGGGCATCTTTAGCCTTCGTTAACCGCGGTGAACGGCTATTTCGTCGGTACGACCAGCGAATAGCGGCCGTCGGCGGCAAGGCATTCCGCTTGCGGCAGGCCGAGTTCCTTGCGGACAATATTAGTGCCAAGGACCATCGACACGATCTTGTAGTATGCGTGGCGGCGGCTCATGCCTTCGCGGCCCATGCCACAGTCAGATGAGAGCACCAATCGCTCGGCTGGAATGTGCTTCAGTGCGCGGCGGATGTGCTCGGCAATTTCCTCGGGCCTTTCGACCTGCAACGAATGGTGGTCGATGACGCCGATGCAAATTTTCTTGTCAGTGATAATTTTGCCGAAGGCCTCAAGGTCCATTCCCCCGGCGCTGCAGGATTCAAAGGTTATGACGTCGGCATCGACTTTATTTAGCATCTCGAGTGCGTTCTTGTAGGTCTGCACTTCCTTGAACATGCGTTGCTGCGAAGGATTGCCCCAACAGGTGTGGCACCAGACTTCCGTCTTCGCACGCAGGCCCTTTACGGTTCGGTTGAATACATCGACGCTGAATGCTGGGTTGATCACGTCATCCACGATATTGCGAACGGCCAATAGATGGACCTGGGGCTCTTCGAACTGGATGACTTGGCAGCCGGCGTCAGCGAGATCGTGCAATTCAACGTTCAACGCATCCGTGATCGCCAGAATACGATCTTTGACCGACTTGTAATGCTTGTCCTGAACAGCGAACGCCACCAACTCCGGTCCAATAGTGCCGAATTTGACCGGCCTCTTGGTCATGCGCTGCGCGACCTTCCACATCGCGGCATATTGCAGCTCGCCGCGCGTTACAGGCCCGTTGATACCGGGCATGACGCGCGATTCGAGATAATCATGCAAAATGTGACCAGGCGGAAACGCAAGGCCACCTTTGCCCGCTGGCGTTGGCTGTGGATTCTGATCGAAGCCACCCATGTGCCGCGGTGGATAGTTCGTCCAACTCTGTCCGCCGACATCGGAATCAAAATGCGCATCGCCGTCGGTGACGATATCGAGGCCGGCCATTTCCTGTTCATGCAGATAGACCGCCACCGCATCGACATACTGTTCGCGAAACTGATTGTTCACCATCGCATCCAGAAAACTGCGCATACCAAGATTCTGCGTGTACCAACTCGGCCGCGGAAGCGAGCCGGTGATGGTGGTCGGCAGCAAGGTGTCTTTGGTAGCGCGAAGCATGGTGAGCATCTCCCCCGAGGTCGCTGTTTCGTTAAGCGTAGTCTATGTCCGTCACACGCCCGTTGGAAACGATCTTCGTCGTTTCGCGGCCTTGGGCATGGACAAAAGCCTCTCCGCTGCCCACCTAAGTTGGGCCGTTTTCACGCTGTGGCAAAAATTCTGCTATATTCTAGCGATGAGCAAAAACCGCGACAGCTACATTATCCGGCCCGATCCGCTCGATCTGCGGCTGACCGAGCGTGTCTCTGGTGTCGACCAGACCGGAGCGCGCATCGAGACGTCCGTAACGGTTGAGAGGGCGTTGACGATCTTCCTCAATAGCCAGGAAATTGTAACCGCGATGACCATCGGTGATTATCCCGAATATCTTGCAATCGGATATCTACTCAACCAGAACATGCTCATGCCGGACGACGTCGTCACCGGTGTCGACTATGATGAAGAACTTGCG
>JBATYN010000260.1:0-33708 GCA_049674125.1 Pseudolabrys sp.
ACCCCATTGAGGATCTCGACCAGCCAGGGTAGCGGGTGCGGTTTCATCTGATTGTACCCACCCTCCGTGGCCTCGAAATATCCGAACACCGTTGGAAGCCGCAGCTGGGTGAGTCGCCAATCGGCGACATAGCGGACGTATGCATGAATGTCGCCCGGACTCATGCCGTTGATCCCGCCCAGGCCGAAAGCGAGATCGACGAAGCGCTCCTCCAACCCGACCATCGTCTTGGCGACGTCGACAATATCGTCACGCACGGCGCGGGTGACGGCGCCCGTCTCGCGATCCCATTGGTGAAATAACTTAATGACCCTTTCGCAGTGCAGGCTTTCGTCACGCACAGACCAGCTCACGATCTGGCCCATCCCGTTCATCTTGTTGTGGCGCGGGAAATTGAGCAGCATTGCGAAGCTCGCGAACAATGACATGCCTTCCGTGAAGGCACCAAACATCGCCAGCGTGCGGGCCACGTCGGCCACCGTATCAACGCCAAACTCGTGCATATAGTCGGCCTTCGCGCGCATCTCGGCATAGTCCCGGAATGCCTCGAATTCGGCTTTTGGCATCCCGAGCGTTTTTAAAAGCAACGCGTAGGCGTCGATGTGCACCGTCTCCATATTGGTGAAGGCGGCCATCATCATCTGTACGGCAAGCGGTTGAAAGATCGGGATGTAACGCTTGAGATAATTGTCGCCGACTTCAATATCGGATTGCGTGAAGAACCGAAATATCTGCGTCAGCAGAGCGCGCTCATTCTGCGTCACGCGATCCGACGCCCAGTCCTTCAAATCAGCACCGAGGGGGACCTCCTCGCCCATCCAATGGGTTTGCTGCTGACGTTTCCAGAATTCGTAGGCCCAGGCGTAGCGGTCAACATCATAGGTGCCGGTCGAATCGAGCAGACCAACACGGCCTTTACCGATCAGTGTACGTGGATCGATGTCAGCCAGGCCGGACATTACTGACATGCCAGGCACTCCTCGTAATCTGCACGCGCCACGACCGTAGAAGCAGCCGTGTGTTCATCAATTGCGGCGAGCTTTCCGGCGAAGGACGCTCGAGAGATCGACTTGGAACGGCAGTAGTAGAGACTCTTGATGCCACGCTTCCAGGCGGTCCAGTGCAGCATGTGCAGGTCCCATTTATCGATGTCCGCGGGAAGATACATGTTTATGGACTGGCTCTGGCAGATGAACGGCGCACGATCTGCGGCCAGTTCAATGATCCAGCGCTGGTCGATCTCAAAGGCCGTTCGAAAGATTGCCTTCTCATGCTGAGTGAGCATGTCGAGATGCGCCACCGAACCCTCGCGCTCGATAATCGATTGCCACACCGCGGGTGTGTCGGCACCCTTTGCCGCAAGCAGCTTGGCGAGGTGCGGGTTGCGGACCGAGATCGCGCCAGAAAGAGTCTTATGGGTATAGATATTGGCGGGAATCGGCTCGACACAGGCGCTCGTGCCGCCGCAGATGATGCTGATCGACGCCGTCGGCGCAATCGCGAGCTTGTGGCTGAAGCGCGCCATTACGCCCCGTTCCAGAGCGTCGGGGCATGACCCGCGTTCCTTGGCAAGCACAACCGAGGCAGCATCCGCATCGCGGCGAATTTTGCGGAACATCTTTAAATTCCAGGATTTGGCCAACGCACTTTCAAACGGAATGCCTTTTGCCTGCAGAAACGAGTGAAAGCCCATGATTCCCAGCCCGACCGAGCGTTCGCGCAGCGCGGCGTAGCGCGCGCGCTTCATCCCGTCGGGAGCAACGGTGATGAAATGGGTCAGGACGTTGTCGAGGAATCGCAAAATATCCTCGATGAAATAGGGCACATCGCACCATTGGTCCCAGGTCTCGACGTTGAGTGAGGACAGACAACAGACGGCCGTGCGGTCCTCGCCGCGATGATCGGTGCCCGTCGGCAATGTAATTTCACTGCAGAGGTTGGATGTAGATACCTTCAGTCCGAGTTCGCGTTGGTGCCGTGGGAGCGCGCGATTGACCGCATCGATAAAGAGCAAATAGGGCTCACCGGTCTGCAAGCGCGTCTCCAGAATACGCTGCCACATCTGCCGGGCGTCGACTTCACGAAGTACCTCGTCGGACTTCGGGCTTCGCAGGGGAAACATCGCACCGGTCTTGACCGCCTGCATGAAGGCATCGGTGATGTTGATGCCATGATGCAGGTTAAGACCCTTGCGATTGAAATCGCCGGACGCCTTGCGGATTTCCAAAAATTCCTCGATCTCCGGATGGTGGATATCAAGATAGACGGCCGCCGAGCCGCGCCGCAGCGAGCCCTGACTGATTGCAAGCGTCAGCCCGTCCATGACGTGAATGAATGGAATTATCCCTGAAGTCTCGCCGCCTTTTACGGATTCGCCGATCGATCGTACCTGGCCCCAATACGTGCCGATCCCACCGCCATTGGATGCGAGCAAAACATTTTCATTCCAGGTCGAAACGATGCCATCGAGCGAATCCCGTACCGTGTTCAGGAAACAGGAGATTGGCAGGCCACGCGGTGTGCCGCCGTTCGATAGGACGGGTGTCGCAGGCATGAACCAAAGTTGCGATATCGCATCGTAAAGTCGTTGCGCGTGCGGGACGTCGTCTGCGAACGCGCAGGCCACCCGCGCGAACATGTCTTGAAAGCTTTCGCCGGGCATGAGGTAGCGATCGGTAAGCGTCGCTTTGCCGAAACTGGTGAGAAGAATGTCCCGTTTGCGATCGAGCTCGAGATCGGCCGGCCGTGGTGGCGCCGCGAGCGGCGCAGGAAGCGGCGCCGAACTCGGACTTTCAGCCGCCGGCGGATTCAACCGCAAATCCGGTTTAGATTGTCGTGAGACGGCAAACTGTGGTTCGACCGCTCTTGGCGGAACCAATTGCCCTCTTTGGTCAAAATCAAAATTGAAAGCCATCATCAACCCCGTGATGTTGGGGCAAAGGCCGAGCGGATGGCTTGTCAGATGACCGGGAGCGACAGCGACCGGCTGCAAGCGACCCACCGAGGCACCCCGCCCGAGGACGTCTCGTCAATCACGGCAGGTCTCCTGGCTCGCGGGTCGCAGCGGCTGTCGGCCTTCCCGGTGCGTCAGCACCAGTGACCAGAACGTGACAGCCACTTACCGCTTACAGTTGCGGGGGCAGCCCCGGCTTTGTCGTTTCCGACGCACCGGGTTCCCTCTTAGCTTCGACTCCTACAAAATGTAGAAGCGAAAGACCGTGACACCTAAATAGGGATGCTGCCGACCACGATTCGTCAAGGGCTTTCCATAAGGACCCTTGGATTGTGGGGACTCGAAAACTCACGCCGCGAGCTTTTCCAGCTCTGTCAAAATCGCCGAGCCCATTTCCGATGTGGACACGACATTGCTTCCCTCTGACTTGATGTCGGCAGTACGCAGGCCGCTGGCGAGCGTTGCGGAAATCGCCTGATCAATCCAGTCAGCCTGTTTTCCAAGATTGAAGGAATAGCGCAGCGCCATGCCGAACGAGGCGATCATCGCGATCGGATTGGCAACGCCTTTTCCAGCAATATCGGGCGCCGAACCATGCACAGGTTCATAAAGCGCCTTGCGCTTGCGGGTCTTGGGATCGACTTCTCCAAGTGAAGCCGATGGCAGCATGCCAAGCGAACCGGTCAATGTCGCGGCGATGTCGGAGAGCACGTCGCCGAACAGATTGTCAGTCACGATCACATCGAATTGCTTGGGCCAGCGCACCAATTGCATGCCGCCAGCATCCGCCAGCATGTGCTCAAGCTGTACGTCCTTGAATTCGCGCGCGTGCAACGCCGTCGTCACTTCGTTCCACAGCACGCCTGTCTTCATCACGTTGCGTTTTTCCATGGAGGTGACTTTGTTGCGCCGCTTGCGTGCAAGCTCGAAGGCGACGCGATCGATCCGCTCGATCTCGTAGGTGTCGTACACTTGCGTATCGACGGCGCGCTTCTGACCATTCCCAAGATCGGTGATGGTCTTGGGTTCGCCAAAATAAACGCCCCCGGTTAATTCGCGCAGGATGATAATATCGAGACCTTCAACCACTTCGCGCTTCAACGAGGATGAGTCAGCGAGCGCCGGATAGACGATGGCAGGGCGCACGTTGGCATACAGATCCAGGTCTTTTCGTAGCCGCAGAAGACCGGCCTCAGGGCGCACATCGTAGGGCACCCTGTCCCATTTCGGCCCACCAACGGCACCGAAGATCACGGCATCAGCGGACTTTGCCTTTTCCATCGTGGCGTCGGTAATCGCGACCCCGTGTGCGTCGTAACAGCTGCCTCCGACAAGCGCCTCTTCGGTGTTGAACTTGTCGGGGCCATTTTTGTTGAAGAACTGAATAACGCGTTTCACCTCGGCCATCACTTCGGGGCCGATTCCATCGCCGGGGAGAAGAAGGAGATTGTGGGTCGCCATGTACGCCTCGTGGTTACAGACACGCGCGGATTGCTAAAGGCTTGCGGCAGGCTTGGCAACCGGCCATCCGCAGGGCGACACTAGACCTTCCGAACCGATCGAGGACGAACCGTGCCTCAGCGCAAAGCCAGGGTCGTGATTGTTGGCGCCGGGTTTGGCGGGCTGGAAGCTGCCAAGGCGCTGAAACGCGCGGCAGCGGACGTGACCGTGATCGATCGGCAAAATCACCATTGTTTCCAGCCGTTGCTTTATCAGGTAGCGACCGCGGCGCTGTCGCCGGCGGAAATCGCCTGGCCGATCCGCCACATTCTGCGTCCGCAGCGAAATGCCACTGTGCTGATGGAAGAAGTGCAAAGTATCGATACCGGAAGGAAATGTCTTCGAACGCAGTTCGGTGACGTGCCTTATGACTACCTGGTGATCGCGACCGGCGCGATGCACTCCTATTTTGGCCATGACGCATGGTCGGACTATGCGCCCGGCTTGAAGCGCATCGAGGATGCCACCCGAATCCGCCGGAGCATCCTGATCGCCTTCGAACGGGCTGAAGTCATCCAGGATCAGGATGAGCAGCGACGCTTGCTGACATTCGTGATTGTCGGTGGTGGTGCCACCGGCGTCGAGATGGCGGGGGCGATCGCAGATGTGGCACGTCAGACCCTTGCCGCCGATTTCCGCCGCATCGATCCCCGTTCGGCGCGAATCGTCCTGATCGAAGCAGGGCCGCGCCTGCTCCCGACATTCCCGCCGGGTCTTTCAGATTACGCACGCGAAACCCTGACGCGAGGCGGCGTCGAGGTGAAAACCGGTACGCTCGTTACGAAATGCGATGCGCGCGGCGTCGACCTGAAAGACGGGCGCATCGATGCCGGCACCCTCATCTGGGCAGCCGGCGTGATGGCCTCGCCGGCCAGCCATTGGCTCAATGCAGAGGCTGATCGCGCCGGCCGGATCAAAGTTAAGCCCGATCTGTCAGTGCCAGGCCATCCCGAAATTTTTGTAATCGGTGATACCGCTGCGATCACGAACAGCGCAGGTGATCCGATTCCCGGTATCGCACCTGCCGCAAAGCAGATGGGGAAGTACGTCGGCAAGCTGCTCACCCGCCGAATCGCTGGCCGTGAGACCAGCAAGCCATTTCGTTATGTCCATCTTGGTGATCTTGCGACAATCGGCCGGCGCGCCGCGGTTGTGAAATTCGGGCCGCTTGAGCTCAAGGGCTTTGTGGGCTGGCTGTTCTGGAGCCTCGCCCACATTTATTTTCTGATTGGCCTGCGCAACCGGTTCGTCGTCGCCTTTAATTGGTTTTGGGATTACGTCACCTTCCAGCGCGGCGCCCGTCTGATTACCGACGTGCCCGACACCGAAGGCTCTGGACGGCGAGACTAGCCGACGCGACACTGGGCAATGGCAAAGGATGCAATTTCTGGCATCCAACCGGGAGACGAATATGAGTAGCTCACGCAAAAAAATCTTGTCGGCAGCAATCCTTGCTGCGGCGCTTGTTGCGGTGCAAACGACTTCACGTGCCGTCGAGCTCGATCCAAAGGCGGTGGTAGTCAAACTGCCGGACCAAATCGTCTGGGGCCCGGTCACTCCAGCCGGCAATCAGCAAGCGGTGCTATTCGGGGATCCTAACAAACCGGGGCTCTATGGAGTCATGGTGAAATGGCTTGCCGGCAATCATTTCAGCAAGCCGCATTTTCATCCCAATGATCGCTTCATCACAGTGCTGTCAGGGACATGGTGGGTTGGCTCCGGCCCGGATTTCGATCCCGCCAACGCCAGTGTACCGATGCCGGCCGGCTCGTTCGTGACCCATTACGGCAAGCAGGTGCACTGGGATGGCGCCAAAGATGTCGATGCAGTTCTTCTGATTGTTGGCGACGGCCCCGCTAATTCGACGCCGTTCGGCGTGCCGCCGACTACAACCCGCTGAACCAGTTGTAGCCTTTGTCTTCCCAGTATCCGCCGTGATCGGTGTTGGTGACTTCCATCGCCACCACATATTTCGGATTTTTGAACCCCAATTTGGTGGGGATCCGAATCTTCATCGGAAAGCCGTAGGCACGCGGCAAGAGCTGGTCGGCGAATTTAAACGTCATCTGCGTCTGCGGGTGCAACGCGCTCGCCATGTCGATGGTGTTCGTGTAGCCCTCCGCACACTTGAACCAGATATATTTGGCGCGCGTGTCCGCGCCGATGCGGTTGAGGAATTCCGAGAGCTGCGCCCCCTGCCAGGAGCCAATCGCGCTCCAGCCTTCGACACAAACGTGCCGGGTGATCTGCGAGACCTCCGGGAGAGCGTGCAGCTCATCGAGAGTCCACGGCTTTTTATTTTCGACGAGACCGGCGACTTCCAGCTTGTAAGTCTTCCCGTCGACGACGGGCGCTTCGTCTTCATCATAGTAGGCATTGAACGGGAACGGCTTGGTGATAGCGCTTTCGAGAAAAGTCGGCGCGAGCTTGGTGCGGTTGAAGAGCGCGGCCTGTGCCCCGTCATTCCACTCGGAAACCTTGCGCAACACGCCTTCGGCTGTGTCGCCATCGATGATGTCGCAACCGGTCAGAAACGCGAGCGCGCCGAGGCTGGCGGCGCCGCGCAGGAATCCGCGCCGGCTGTCGCCAGGCATCAGCTTAGCAGCATCTTTGATCAGAAGTTTTGGATCAACACCGGGAACGATCTTGCGTTGACGCATGATGTGTCTCCTAGCGCCCAGTAATCATCGCGCGCAGGCTTTTTGGAACGATCAGCGCCAGCGCGACGTGCACAACAAGGAACCCGACGATCGCCGCCATCGCAATGAAATGCACGTAGCGCGCGACATCATAGCCACCGAACAATGTGGTCAGTTCCTGAAATTGCACCGGTTTCCAAATCGACAAACCCGACAAAACGATCACGATTCCGGCGAGGATCACACCGGAGTAAAGCACCTTCTGCACTGCGTTGTAGTGCGACAGATCATCATGCGCGAGCTTGAAGGTCAGCGCCGCTTTAATGTCGGCAATGACATCGCGGGGGTGGATCGGGAGAAGCTTGCGGCGAAATCTGCCGGTGACGATACCGAGCGTGATGTAGACGATGCCGTTGATCACCACCACCCACATAGCGGCAAAATGCCAGAGCAGTGCGCCGGCGAGCCAATTCCCAAGCGCAAATTGACGGGGGAACGTGAAATTAAAGAGTGGTGAGGCGTCGTAAATCTGCCAGCCGGAACCGATCATCACCAGGACCGCCAGGGCATTGATCCAATGGCAAATCCGAACCCAGCGCGGGTGGATCGTTGTGTCGGTAGACGCCATCGTCAGTGTTTCAGCGGTCATCGCCCTGCCCTGTCATCTATTCCGTGGTCTTGAGCGAATATACGGTGTGGCCGAGCCCGCGGATGCGCGAACCCGGCCATTTGCCGACCTTACTTCTTCATGTCGTCCTTGGACATATTGTCCTTCGACATACTGTCTTTCTTCATCGAGTCCTTGGACATGCTGTCCTTGGCCATCGAATCCTTCTTCATCGAATCCTTGGACGTATTCGACATACTATCCTTCGACATCGTGTCCTTTTTCATATCGTCGGCGAAGGCCGCCGGCGCAAAGGCCAAACCGGCCATTATGAGGGCCGACAACAGAATGCTCTTTCTCATGTGTTATCCTCCGTAATATTGACGTTACGCATCCAGCGCTATCACAGCACTGATACACGTCCTCATCAGTTTCCCGTTGTTACAAGCTGGCGTTCGCCTCACGGTTTTGTGAGAATAGCGACGCCGGACGCGATCCGATGAAGGAGTGGGTTTTGTGAGCGCAGCCCCGAAAACGAGTCCGGGCAATTTTTTCGAAGATTTTCAGCTCGGCCAGCAAATTCGCCATGCGACACCGCGAACGGTCACGCTCGGTGACGTCGCACTCTACAACGGGCTATTTGGCGGGCGCTTTGCGGTGCAATCATCCGACGCCTTCGCGCAGAAAATCGGCTATCCACGCTCGCCTATCGACGATCTGCTGGTTTTTCATATCGTTTTCGGCAAGACGGTGCCGGACATTTCCCTGAATGCCGTTGCAAATCTCGGATATGCCGACTGCCGGTTTCTCAAACCCGTCTATCCAGGCGCCACGCTGAACGCCGTCTCCGAAGTCATCGGATTGCGGGAGAATTCCAACAAAAAGACCGGCATCGTTTATGTGCGATCGCGCGGTTTCGATGAGAGCGGTGCCACCGCACTCGACTATGCCCGCTGGGTGATGGTCCGAAAGCGCGACGAGGCGGCACCCGCTGCCGAAGAAAAAGTGCCGGAACTCCCCAAGAGCGTAGAACCAGCACAACTCGGGGGCGCCTGTCCGGTGATCAATCCCGCAGCCTATGATGCGGCGCTGGCCGGCAGTCCATACCGCTTCGGCGATTACAAGGCTGGCGAAACAATCGATCACGTGGATGGCGTTACGGTCGAAGAAGCCGAACATCAGATAGCGACGCGGCTCTACCAGAACACCGCGCGCATCCATTTCAACCAGTTCGCAGAAAGCAAAGGCCGCTTCGGGCGCCGGCTGATTTATGGCGGCCACGCAATTTCATTGGCGCGTGCGCTGTCGTTTAACGGCCTTGGCAACGCGTTCCACGTCGCGGCGATAAACGGGGGGCGGCATGCTGCGCCGCTCTTTGCCGGCTGCACGGTCTTTGCCTGGTCGGAAGTACTTGCGTGTGCCGAGCTGCCGGGCCGAATTGATGTCGGCGCACTGCGATTGCGCACGATCGCGACCAAAGATCGTCCTTGCGCCGATTTTCCGGGCAAAATGGGCGACGCGGACGACCCGGCAGTAATTCTCGATCTCGACTATTGGGTGCTCATGCCGCGGTAGGCGTCATGTGCCTGCCCTTAAATGGTCCACCAGTTGCCGCGCGTAAGGCGGCAATGCTTCGACATCGCGCACGCAGATCGTCAGTTCGCGCAGCGCCCACGAGTCCGTCAGGCTTACCGCTTTAATCGCCATTGTGCGCTCGGTGCGTTGCACCGTCGTCTCAGGGACAATACCCACGCCAACGTTGCACTCAACCAGGCGGCAAATTGCATCGAAGCTGCGCAACTGGACGCGTAGACGCAATGGCCGACCGATGCGGTTCGCTTTGTCTGCAAGGAAGCGCTGGATCGCGCTGGCACGATCCAGCCCCACCATGTCGTAGTCCAGCACTTCGGCAAAGCCGATGCGCGATCGGCTGGCGAGCGGATGATTTTTCGCAACGACCAATACGAAACGATCGCTGCGGAAGGGAAAAGTATTCAGCCCGGCATAGTCGACGGTGCCCGCAACAATGCCGATATCGGCATTGCCCTCCGCAATCAGGCCGACGATCTCGTCACTCAGCCGCTCCTCCAGATCAACGCTGATGTCCGGGTAGGCCATGAGGAACGAACTCAGCGATTCGGGAAGAAACTCGGTGAGCGCATTGGTATTGGAGAGTACCCGAACCTGCCCGGCCAGCCCCCGGGCAAACGGCGTAAGGTCCTCCTGTAGCCGCTCGGTCTGTGCCAGTATTCCGCGCGCATGCTGCAGCAAAGTGCGTCCGGCCGGTGTCGGGGTAACCCCGGCGCGCCCACGCACCAGGAGCGCCGTGCCAAATGCCAGTTCCATCTTGCGGATGCGGGTTGAAGCGGCAGCCAACGCCAGATTGGAGCGCGCTGCCCCATGCGTAATGCTCCCCGCCTCCACGATATGGCGGAACAGATTGAGATCAGTGAAATCGAACCGCATGGGGACTACCTTCTTATTTTACGAAGGCAGACTACGCAAAAGGCATATTGCAACGCATCATTTCAAGGTACAAGCTTCGTAATTGATGAAGTAATGGGTTATACCGCCGGGTCAAGGGAAATGATTCCAGCCCTTCGCTGCGGTCAAGCGGCAGGTTTTTTGGAGGGAGACAATGGCCGAGCTTGAAGCCGGAACGACGACAGGCGCGGCACGGTCGCGGCCGCTCTCTCCTCACCTGCAGATCTACAAACCGATGCTGACGATGATGATGTCGATCGTCCATCGCATCACCGGCTCTGCACTCTATTTTGGAATGCTGCTGCTCGCGTGGTGGCTGATCGCTGCGGCAACCGGTCCAAATGCCTACGCCAACGTTGAATGGTTCATGGGCAGCCTGATCGGCCAATTAGTATTGCTTGGTTATACGTGGGCGTTAATCCACCACATGCTCGGTGGCGTGCGTCATTTGATCTGGGACACAATTCATGGCTTCGAGCCGGCCGAGCGAGAAATGCTGACGCTCGCAACTCTGGTCGGATCGATCACACTCACTCTCATTATCTGGGTGGTTGGTTATCTCGTCATGGGAGGCCCGCGATGAACGACGCTCAGCGGATGCGTACGGCAACGCGGCGCGTTCGCGGCCTGGGCGCGGCTCATTCCGGCACGGCCAATTTTTGGCATCAACGCGTGACGTCGGTCGCAGGCATTCCACTGACCATCGGCCTGCTCCTCATCATTACGTCATTGCTCGGACGAAGCCACGCAGCAGTCGTCCAGATTCTCGGCTCACCGATTGTCGCGATCATCTTGCTGCTGTTCATCGTCAACACTGCCTATCACATGTGGATCGGCATGCAGGAAATCATCCTCGATTACGTGCATGACGAAAAATGGAAGCTATTGAGTCTGATGGCTAATACGTTCTTCGTTTTCACTGTCAGCCTGGCGTCGGTTTACGCCGTTCTGAAGCTTTCATTCGGGGTCTGATCCATGGCGACGAATGGAAAATCAACCGGCGCGCCGACGGTCAATGGACGTGCCTATCCGATCGAGGATCACAGCTACGACGTCGTCGTCGTCGGTGCGGGTGGCTCCGGCTTGCGCGCCGTCGTTGGCTGTAGCGAAGCGGGCCTGCGTACCGCGTGCATTACCAAGGTATTCCCTACTCGCTCGCATACCGTCGCGGCGCAAGGTGGCATCGCAGCCGCGCTCGGCAATATGGGTGAGGATGACTGGCGCTGGCACATGTACGATACCGTCAAGGGTGCTGATTGGCTCGGCGACCAGGACGCTATTGAATATCTCTGCCGCAACGCACCCGCCGCAGTTTACGAACTCGAACACTGGGGGCTGCCGTTCTCCCGCCGCGAGGAGGACGGAAAAATTTATCAGCGCCCGTTCGGCGGCATGACGACCCACTACGGTAAGGGCACGGCGCAACGCACCTGCGCCGCCGCCGACCGCACCGGTCATGCGATGCTGCACACGATGTATGGACAGGCGCTCCGTCACGCTGCCGAGTTTTACGTCGAGTATTTCGCGATCGACCTCATTATGGATGACGATGGCCGCTGCCGGGGCGTCGTAGCGTTGAATATGGACGACGGCACGATCCATCGCTTTTCGGCCAACATGACCATCCTCGCCACCGGCGGCTATGGGCGCACTTACTTCTCGTGCACGTCGGCACACATCTGCACCGGCGACGGCAATGCAATGGTGCTGCGGGCCGGCTTGCCGCTGCAGGATATGGAGTTCGTGCAATTCCACCCCACCGGTATCTATCCGGCGGGCTGCCTTATCACCGAAGGATCACGCGGCGAAGGCGGATATTTGGTCAATTCCGAGGGCGAGCGTTTCATGGAGCGTTACGCGCCGTCGGCAAAAGATCTCGCATCGCGCGACGTTGTCTCGCGGGCGATGACCGTCGAAATCCGGGAAGGCCGCGGCGTGGGCAAGGAAAAAGATCACTTGTTCCTGCACCTCGACCATCTCGATCCCGCCGTCCTGCATGAGCGGCTGCCTGGCATCAGCGAAACCGCGCGCATCTTCGCCAATGTCGATGTGACACGTGAGCCGATTCCGGTGTTGCCAACCGTGCACTACAACATGGGCGGCATTGCCACGAACTATCACGGTGAAGCGCTCACCAAAAAGAATGGAAAAGACGATACTGTGATCCCTGGTCTGATGGCGCTCGGCGACGCGGCCTGCGTGTCGGTGCACGGCGCAAACCGGCTTGGCTCCAATTCACTGATCGATCTGGTGGTGTTTGGCCGCGCGGCCGCGCTGCGCTGCGCCGAGTTGTTGACCCCGGGGGACAAGCAACCTGCGCTGCCGACAAATTCAGCCGATATGTCGTTGTCGCGGCTTGATAAATTCCGCAACGCCTCCGGCGGAACGCCGACTGCAAAATTGCGCCTGAATATGCAGCGCGTGATGCAAGAAGACTGCGCCGTGTTTCGGAGTGGCGAAGTGCTGGAGCAGGGCCACAAGCGGATTCACGACGTATACGAGGGCATGGCTGATGTTCACGTGAGCGATCGCTCCCTGATCTGGAATTCCGATTTGATCGAGACGCTTGAGCTGGACAACCTCATTGCGCAGGCTGTGGTCACAATGGATTCGGCAAAGAACCGTACCGAAAGCCGCGGCGCGCATGCGCGCGAGGACTATCCGGATCGCGATGACAAGAACTGGATGAAGCACACGCTGTCGTGGATGGACGAGAAGGGCAACGTGAGACTCGATTACCGCCCCGTGCACGCCTTCACTCTGACCAACGACGTCGCCTATATCGAACCCAAAGCACGCGTCTACTGACGGAACTGCGCCATGGTCGAATTCACGCTGCCGAAAAAGTCCAAGATCACTGAAGGCAAGAAGTGGCCGCGCACGTCACATGCAACACATGTGAGCGAATTTCGAATTTACCGGTGGAACCCGGACGATGGTCAGAACCCCAGCATCGATACCTACTACGTCGATCGCGATGACTGCGGGCCGATGATTCTCGATGCGCTGATCTGGATCAAGAACACTGTCGACCCGACGCTGACCTTCCGGCGTTCCTGCCGCGAGGGCGTGTGCGGCTCTTGTGCCATGAACATCGACGGCACCAATACGCTCGCATGCACAAAAGCAATCGACGATATGCATGCGCCCGTGAAGATCTATCCGTTGCCACACCAGCCCGTGGTGAAGGATCTCGTGCCGGATTTGAAAAACTTCTACGCGCAATATGCCTCGATCGAACCCTGGTTGCAGACGAGCACGCCGACGCCCGAGAAAGAGTGGA
Organism: Pseudolabrys sp.; assembly: GCA_049674125.1. Taxonomy (GTDB): domain Bacteria; phylum Pseudomonadota; class Alphaproteobacteria; order Rhizobiales; family Xanthobacteraceae; genus Pseudolabrys. Next base: position 13,467 of record JBATYN010000260.1, read on the forward strand.
AGCAGAGTCACACCGACCGGGCAAAGCTTGACGGCATGTACGAATGTATTCTCTGCGCATGCTGTTCAACATCTTGCCCCAGCTACTGGTGGAATTCGGATCGCTATCTCGGTCCCGCGGCACTGCTGCAGGCAAATCGCTGGGTCCAGGACAGCCGTGACGAATCGACCGGCGCACGGCTCGACAATTTGGAAGATCCATTCCGGCTCTATCGCTGCCACACCATCATGAATTGCTCGAAGGCCTGCCCGAAGGGTCTCAATCCGGCGAAGGAAATTGCCACGCTCAAGAAAGCGTTGGTCGACCGGCAACTTTGAGACTTCGCAACAAGCGGCCGTTATAAGCTGAGTGATATTCACGGTTTGATCTTCGGCTAAACGAATGACGTGTTGAGTTGCTGAATGCAACAATACAACTTCTGCTTGATGCAATAATTGCGGTGGTGCAGGGTCTGCCCCGTTCGCAGGGTTTTTTTGCGTGCGTTGGCATCTGGCAAAATTATTAGCAGCGAGCTTTTTGCTTTGCGCGGCGTGCGCGCCGGTCTCGAAACTACCGCCGCTGCCAGCTGACGATGTCGAAGCGGAGCGGCGCAAGCAGCAGATCGATCAGATCCGCGACTACTTCGCTCAAATCGGCCGTCTCCATAGTGTCGCGTTTCGCCTTCGTGTCGCCAACAGCGACGATTGTAAAAACTGGGCGTGGGCGCAGATCGGCCTGGACGCGGGCACTGTAGCGAGCATGCCGCGCAAGTACCGGTCGTTCTCGCACGAGGCCCTGTCCGTCAGCTGGACTCAAGCAACCGTGCTGTCGGTTGCCGAGACGTCGCCGGCCGCCATCGCCGGAATCAAATCCGGCGACCACCTTCTGACGTTTAACAATGAGCCGGTTCCGCGGTACGGCACGGCCGGATGGATCGGCGGTTTTGTGCGCGACAACGGTTATCGACCGATACAAGTTCTTGTCCGCCGCGATGGCGTCGATGAAATGCACACGGTGACGCCGGTAAAGGCCTGCGCAATTCCGATCGAACTCGCAACGGACTCCTCGCCGAATGCCTTCACGACAGACGATGGAATCGTCGTCTATTCAACCGTGTTGCGACTCGCACGGACCGATGCGCAGCTTGCCCTTATCATCGGGCACGAACTTGCGCACGCCAATCTCGGTCATTTGGACAAGCAACGCGTCAATACGGTCATTGGTTGGGCGGGCGGCGCAGCGCTCGACGCCGGCATCATGCTGGGCGGCATTTCTACGGGCGGCGCGTTTAGCAAGCAGTTCACGCGCGCCGGCGCTCAAGCCTTTAGCGTCGCATTTGAACGCGAGGCGGATTATGTCGGCGCCTATTATGCCGCGCGTGCGGGCTATGATCTTGCGGGCGCGGAGGATATCTGGCGGGCAATGTCATTGGAAACTCCCGAAAGCATTCGCATCGGCAGGGACCATCCAATTACGCCGGTCCGCTTCGTCCAGATGCAGAAAGTCGCCGCCGAAATTGCAGACAAGCAGCGCCACCATGCACCGCTGATTCCAGAATTGAAGGTCATTGAAACAGAAGTTGAGCCTGCGATGAGTTCGGGCGAGAGCATCCGTTAAGCAGATGGCCGCTCGCCGCCGTTAAGCGCATTTCCTGGCTTGGCAGAGTTTCTCAAGCTCCGGGAATGGTTTGTAGGCGGCATTACCACATTGTTCCTTGCTCGCGTCGATCAACTGGTTGAGATGTCCGCCATAGAAAAATCCGATGCGGTCCTTGCTTCCCGTGTATTGCTTGCCGGGATCGCGCGAGTCAAAGCGCACACAAATGCTGTATCGTTCGTCCGACCCGGCCCGCCGCAGCACCGGATCGCTGACATAGGCACCCCGAATATTGGTCGGATCGTCGAGCGTTGTGGACAGAGTGTTGAGGACTTCGTTCTTGTAGTCCGCCGGCAACACATTTGGATTTTCCGGCGGCTCTTTGCTGCTCGACGAACATCCGATGAGAGCCAGCGCAAGGCCTGAAAGCAACCATAGGCTCGCCGCGGGACTAGCCACTAGTTGACCTCCACCAACGGCACCGCGCGCCACCGCTCAATCGAGCTTGAGCTTGCGCCGCCGCTGTCCGAGCGTGCGCAGCCGCAGGGCATTGAGCTTGATGAAACCTTCGGCATCCCGATGGTCGTATGCCACGGCGCCCTCTTCGAAAGTCACAAGCTCCTGGTCGTAGAGCGAATATTTACTCTCACGACCGACCACCGTCACGTTGCCTTTGTAAAGTTTGAGCTTCACGCGGCCAGTGACAAACTCCTGGCTCTTGTCGATCGCGGCTTGCAACATTTCACGCTCGGGCGTGAACCAAAAGCCGTAGTAAACCAGCTCGGCATATTTCGGCATCAGCTCATCTTTAAGATGCGCAGCGCCACGGTCGAGCGTGATCGATTCAATGCCGCGGTGGGCAGCGAGCAATATCGTTCCCCCCGGCGTTTCGTACATGCCGCGGGACTTCATGCCGACAAAACGGTTTTCAACCAAATCGAGCCTGCCGATGCCATTGACGCGCCCGAAATCATTGAGCTGGCTGAGCAGCGCCGCCGGAGTAAGTTTCTTGCCGTCGATTGCAACTGCATCGCCGCGTTCGAAATCGACAGTGATGTAGGTGGGCTTATCCGGGGCTTTTTCCGGATCGACCGTACGCGAGAAAACGTAATCGGGGACCTCCTGCGCCGGGTTCTCCAGGACCTTTCCCTCTGATGAAGCGTGCAAAAGGTTGGCGTCAACCGAAAATGGCGCTTCGCCACGCTTGTCCTTCGCGATCGGGATCTGATGCTTCTCGGCAAACTCGATGAGCTTGGTCCGGGAAGTTAGATCCCATTCCCGCCACGGCGCTATCACTGTCACATCTGGCTTGAGCGCATAGTAAGTGAGCTCGAACCGAACCTGATCGTTGCCCTTGCCAGTGGCACCATGCGCCACGGCATCGGCTCCGACTTTTTCCGCAATCTCAATCTGCTTTTTGGCGATCAGCGGCCGCGCGATTGAAGTGCCGAGCAGATATTGCCCTTCATACAATGCGTTTGCCCGGAACATCGGAAAAACGTAGTCGCGCACGAATTCTTCGCGCAAATCTTCGACGAAGATGTTCTCTTTCTTGATGCCGAGCAGCAACGCTTTCTGCCGGGCCGGCTCGAGCTCCTCACCTTGGCCGAGGTCGGCCGTGAAGGTCACCACCTCGCATCCATAGGTGGTCTGAAGCCACTTCAAAATAATCGACGTATCGAGCCCGCCGGAATAGGCGAGCACAACTTTCTTCACAGTCCGCTTTTGGTCGGCCTTGGACATGCCAATCCCGCGGCAATGCCGCCCTTTATGGTCCGAGCCAGGGCCCAGCCGGGCATCCCGGTTGAAAAAACACAACGTTCCCTTCTCTCACCGCGATTGCCGGGTCAAGTCCGGGCATTCGGCAGAGCTAACCGGTCACATCCTCATATACATCCACGTCCGCACTACCGGCCAAAATAGCGCGCCAACCCTGCAAGAAAGTCCGCACCATTGGGTCGCTTGCCAGCTTGTGTCGGTTAAGTTCAAGCGCGGCGTCGGCTTCATATTCGATCTCGACGACAAGTTGCGCCGGATCATCGACATTTTGCAGCACGCGAAAGCCAGCTCCGCCGAGCGTCCGATAAAATGGCGCGGCGCTCCGAATGAGCGTGAGGACTTGCGCCGGGTCGCCCAGCGCCCGCGCTTTGATCTGCAACACCCGTTTGATGCCCGGCTCTGCCACCAATCTCTCCTCGCACAATCGACGCGACATTAACACAATGCGGAGTGGCCCTGAACATCGCCGCACACTTTTCGCGTATCCCTCAAGGTTTGGATTTTCGTTTTCCAAACAATCCAACGATAAAAGTATAGCCGGGCATGGAGATACGCTCTAGCGACCGCTCAACGTCATCATCCGAAAATCGCGTGTGTGGCCATCGATATATGAAGGCGTACGCAACCCAAATGACCAGAAACGTGAACACGCCCGCGAAGACGACATCGGATGGGAAGTGTGCACCGGCCATCATCCGAATAGCGGCCATGCCAGCACCCAATGTGAGTGCGGCGCCGTATGCAATAGCGCGCCATTGTGGTGGCGCCAGCGCTGCCGGTGCGATTGTCCAGAACGCACCGGCGACATCACCGGAAACAAATGCGCAATTTGCCGGGCAGTCGCCGCGCGGGCTCCACCAAGGCATAAAATGTTCGCTTCCGCCAAACTGAATCACATCGATTGGCCGCGGCCGCCCCCAATGATCCTTGAGCAAGACGTTGACCAGCAGGCCAGGCGCGAGCGCCAATGTTGCGATCAGAAAGACGACTGCGCGGCCTGACATCAACATTTTGCGGCGCGGCAAGAGAAGCTTGATCACGAATGCAACGACCGCCGGCACCGCTAGTGCCGCTCCAATCCAAAGACCGATATCACGCGCCAACATCACTGGCGGGTAAATACGAAAAGCAAATGTATTGTGCCCGGCGTCTTCGACCGCGTAGAAAAATCGCTCAACCCACAAATCGAGCTCTGGATAAAGCCCAAAAACCACGCCGGCGACCACAGCGATAGCGAGCGCGATTGTGAGGCCCGTTCGATTCATGCGGGTTCGTCTAGCCGACGTGCCACTAAATTGAAAGGCGACCGTCTATTATTCCGCCTAAGCGGCCGGCAAGCGTCGCTCGCGCCATCGCCCGGCGTTGCGCCCGGCGATCAGCCAGTACGCCAATCCACCGATGATCCCAGCGGCGGCCGCAAGCTGCAATGAGTGGCCAACGGGCGGAACGTCAGTCGTATTTTCGAGCCGTACGGAAATATCCGAACCAAAATAAGACGCTAATCCAACAAGCGCCCCACCGACGCCGTAGTAAAGGAAGCTACGCATGCGGGCGATTTCTGCAAATAAGATCACCACCAATGCCGGCAGGAATGCTACCGCTCCAATGAAGCTGGTGGCAAAAAACGAGACAATGAAGAAGCTCACACGCTCGACGGGATCGGAGTCGATGCCCGTCCAATCTGGCGCGACAATTCCGATGGCGAGCGTGATTCCCGCCACCATTGAAGCCACGATGAGAGCGAAAGCGATGACGATGATCCGACCGAAGAGAGACATAGATATCCTTTAAATGAGGGCGTTTCCGTCACTCGACCATGGCCATAGCACGCAGCGTCATACGTTCGCGCGCCGACAATTTCTCGGTCGCACTTTTAAGCTGGCCGCAAGCAGCCAAAATGTCTCGCCCACGTGGCGTTCGCACCGGTGATGCGTAGCCTGCATCGAAGACGACTTGTGAGAACTTTTCGATCTGCTCCCAGTCAGAACACTCGTATTGAGTGCCCGGCCAGGGATTAAACGGAATGAGATTTATTTTTGCGGGAATGCCTTTGAGCAGCCGCACCAGCGCCTTGGCGTCATCGATGGTATCATTCACGCCCTTCAACATTACATATTCGAAGGTAATGCGTTTGGCGTTGGAAACGCCAGGATAGTTACGGCATGCTTCCAACAGCTCCGCGATTGGATATTTGCGATTGAGCGGCACAAGCTCGTTCCGCAACTCGTCACACACCGCGTGCAGCGATACAGCCAGCATGCAGCCAATCTCAGCGCCAGTGCGTTGGATGTTCGGCACGACGCCGGAAGTGGATAGCGTAATACGACGTTTTGAAATCGCGATGCCCTCGCCGTCGGCCATCATAAGCAGCGCATCGCGTACAGCCTCGAAATTGTAGAGCGGTTCGCCCATGCCCATCATCACAATATTGGTAACGCAGCGATCACCGCTGGGTACGACGCCATCGGTCGGCCGTGTTCCGCCGGGCCGGTCGCCCAAGCGATCACGTGCGACCATCACTTGTCCGACGATTTCTCCGGCCGTCAGATTTCTGACCAGGCGCTGTGTGCCGGTGTGGCAAAACGTGCAGGTCAGTGTACAGCCGACCTGACTAGACACACACAGAGTGCCGCGCTCGGTGTCGGGAATGTAAACACACTCGACCTCGTGCGGGCGCTCGCCCTGCACCTCGCCGGGAATCCGCAAGAGCCATTTGCGCGTGCCGTCGACCGAGACCTGTTCGGCAACCACTTCTGGGCGAGCCACCGTAAAATGTTCGGTCAGTGCCGCGCGCAGCTCTTTTCCCAAGCTGGTCATTTGGTCAAATGACGTGAACCCGCGGAAATAGATCCAATGCCAGAGCTGCTGGATGCGCATTTTGCGCTGCGCATGTGGGACATCCAACCCTTCGAGCGCATTTGCCAACTGGGCACGTGTCATGCCGATCAGCGACGGCTTTTCGGGTGCGACATAGCGCTCTAGCGGCGCCTTCTCGACAAATTGCGTCGAGACCATTGCGCTGTCTGCAAGGGTTGCCATCGATTCACTCATTAACGCCGTTCGGCACTAACGGGAATATAGGGCGTAAGCGCCCTACTTGCACTCGTCGGCCACTTTGTCGAGCGCTTGAGCAAGACCCTTGAGCGAATAGGTGTCGGTCGTTTTCGTACCCCGCGCCGATTCACTTTTAACCACCAAATCGGAGCCTTTGCGCATGGTTTCTACCATCTGCGCCTCTTCCGCCGCGTTTTTGACCCATGCGCCGTCGTTCTGGCTGTACATGGCAAAGGTCGTCGAACCGATGGCCGCCGTCGCGTCGTGGCCGGGCCTTTGCGGATAGCCGACGATCATCGAAACTTCGTTTTTCACTTTCTCTGACGGCCGCGTCGATACGAACGCGTAAGAAGGGTCGCGATTGCGCCCGGTGGGCTCACTCGTGGCGGACGTCGGCTTCGATAACGCAAAGCAGACCTTCTTGCCTCCCGGTGCTGCTCTGTAGGCACCCCACTCGCCGAATTGCCCCAGCAACACGGCCTGATCGGTCGGACTGGCAGGCTTCTTCTGCTGCGCTGACGCAGAGAGAGTGAGTGCGCAGATTGCCGAAACGACAATGAAAGTACGGAATAATGGTGTGGTGTTCATCGGGCCCTACCGGAGACGATAATAACGGTTCTTGAGCTGCCCCAAAAGAATCGCTGGATACTAGCGCATTACGGACGAATGTCGGCAATGTGAAGGCGGCAATCCATCGCTGAAGGGCTCGGTATGGCGGGCAGTCTGTGGGCCGACGGCCGGCGACGGCGTGCTAGAACCGCAAGACGTTACTTGCTATTCGCGCTGCACAATTCTGCTGGCGGAACATCATGAAAGCCCTGCTCTGCACCCACTACGGTACGCCGGACGACCTCACGCTCGCTGATATCCCCGACCCTGCTCCACAAGCGGGAGAAGCTGTCGTGCGGATCGAAGCAGCGGCGTTGAACTTCTTCGATACGCTGATCATCGCCAACAAGTACCAGACCAAGCCGCAACTGCCCTTCTCGCCGGCGGCCGAGTTTGCCGGGACGATCGAGGCCCTTGGCGCTGGCGTAACAGGCTGCTCGGTTGGCGACAGAGTTGTCGCTTGCTCGGGATATGGCGCCGCGCGCGAGCGCATCGCGATCTCCGCCGGCAAGCTCATTAAGATCCCTGATGGTCTCGATGCTGACCGTGCTGCCGGAATTTGCGTCACCTATGGCACCACGCTGCATGCGCTGAAGGACCGCGCCAAGCTCAAGGAAGGCGAGACCCTCGCCGTGCTCGGCGCTTCCGGCGGAGTCGGGCTGGCAGCAGTCGAGCTCGGCAAGCTTATAGGTGCGCGCGTTATCGCGTGCGCATCGTCCGCAGAGAAAATCGCATTCGCGCGCAAACATGGTGCCGATGACGAGATTGACTACAGCCGCGAAGACTTGAAGGAGGCGCTCCGCCGACTGACAGCTGGCCGCGGCGTTGACGTCGTCTACGATCCGGTTGGCGGCGCTCACGCCGAATCCGCACTGCGGTCGATTGCCTGGCAAGGACGGTTTCTCGTAGTCGGCTTTGCCGCCGGTGAAATAACGAAGCTGCCACTCAACCTCGTGCTGCTGAAGGGCTGTGACGTTCTTGGCGTATTTTGGGGCTCATGGATTGAACGTGATCCAGCGGGCCACCGCGCCAACACCGAACAATTATTGACCTGGTGCGCGGAAGGAAAATTGTCGTCGCACGTCCACGCCGTCTATCCGCTCGCGGAAGGCCCGGCCGCGCTTAAGGCGCTCGCGGCACGGAAGGTGATGGGCAAGATAATATTGAAGCCCTAGCAAGACGCTAGTGCGCGCTGAACTCCGCCAACTTGTTTCTCGCGGTAATACGATGCTCGGGGCGAATATGGTTTGCCACGAGCTTGATGGCGGTCGCGAGCACCGCCGCATCGTCGGTAAAACCCAGTACCGGTAGTACGTCGGGAATGACATCGGTTGGCAATATGAAATAAGCGATCGCGCCAACCAAAGTTGCCTTCACCGGCAGAGGAGTCGCACTATCGAACGCGCAGTAATACGCGGCGAGCAAATCCTCAGCGAAGGGAATTGACGCGGCAACACCACGCAACTTTCGCCAAAAACGGTGGCGGAACGCGGTTTCGTCGCCGGGGGTCTGCCAAAATGCGGATTGTGCGAAAGCCATACGGACCTATCTGGTTAGCGATTAGGGCGACCGCAAGGCATAGCCTTTCTCACGCTAATGACGGACAAATCTAGCCGCCGGCAATCCTGTCCATGGCTTCGGCGAGCTTCACGTCGAGCTCGGTCAATCCCCCGGCATCATGGGTGGAGAGCGTCACCTCGACCGTTTTGTAGACATTGAACCATTCCGGATGGTGATCCATTTTCTCCGCAACCAGCGCCGCGCGCGTCATGAAGCCGAAGGCCTGGTTGAAATCCTTGAATACAAATTTCTTTGCAATGGCGTCGCGACCGGCGGTTTCGGACCAGCCGTTCAGCCTCGCCACCGCGGATTTGCGGGCCTCTCCGGTAAGCTTTTGCGCCATGACATCATTCCCTGCCGAAACGAACGCACCACCCTCGAAAAGGGTTCGCGCTGATATTACCCCTTAAAGCTGTCCCCGGCGAAACTGTCGCACTGCGGATTGGGCATATTGGCCCAATTTCTGCATAGTTGAGACCGGGCCCCGGCTGTTTGTGAAACCGGGCGTTCCAAAGGGGCTAAAGCGTGAATCAAATGCAGAGAAGCAGCCGTATAACGGCTGCGACGCCATCATTGCCGCTCGGTCGATTCCTCGACCACTGCCACGCAAGCTTCAGGACTGACGCCAGCGGCACGCCGGCCGACTACATCCCCGAGTTGAAAAAAGCCAATCCGGATCACTTCGGCGTCGCACTCACCACTATTGACGGACACATTTACGAATCCGGTGACACCACGGTCGAGTTCACGATCCAGTCGATTTCCAAGGCCTTTGTGTTCGCGCTCGCCCTCGAACTCCTCGGGGTCGAGCGGGTCAATGCAGCTATCGGCGTTGAACCGAGTGGCGAAGCCTTTAACTCAATCCGCCTGACCACCGACAATCGTCCGTTCAACCCGATGGTGAATGCCGGCGCCATTGCTTGCTGCGGTCTGATCCATAACGTCAAAGGCGCGGCCGCTTTTGAGTGCGTGCGAGACACGCTCAATCGCTTCGCCGGACGCAAGCTCAGTATCGACGAAGCGGTGTATGCCTCGGAGAATACTACCGGCGATCGCAACCGAGCTATCGGCTATTTGCTACGTAACTATTCGGTAATCCAGGGAAACGTAAGCGAAGTCTTGGAGACCTACTTTCGCCAATGCTCGATTCTCGTGACTGCGCGCGATCTTGCCGTGATGGCGGCAACGCTCGCCAACCGTGGCATCAACCCGCTCACCGGCGAGCAAGTGATCTCTCCTTACGTTGTTGCTCGCACACTATCTGTGATGACCAGCTCGGGCATGTATGATTACGCCGGTGAGTGGATCTACCGCATCGGCATTCCGGCCAAAAGCGGTGTCGGCGGCGGCATTATCGCCGCAATGCCGGGACAATTCGGCCTCGGTACATTTTCGCCGAGGCTCGACAGCCATGGCAACAGCGTGCGCGGTATCAAGGTGTGCGAGCTTTTCTCCTCGCATTTCGATCTGCACATGCTTAACCGCTCGACCGATCTCCGCACTTCGGTCATTGCGGATTATGACATCAAAGGAATTTCATCGCGCCGCAGCCGGCAGCCCTATGAACAAGTTATCCTGGAAGAACACTATCAGCATATCCGCGTCCTTGAACTGGTAGGAGCAATGTCATTCGCGAACCTCGATTACGTAGCACGGAAAATCGCGAGCGGCGTGCAGCCAAGTTTTCTGATCATAGAACTTCGTCGCGTGCCTAGAGTAACTGGCGGTGCGACAAAATTATTCGCCGATATGGTGCGTGCGATCGCCGGTGCCAATTGCACCGTCCTGGTGTCGGGTGCCGAAAAGGTTTCAATGGTATCGCGAACAATCGACAAGGCACTTAAAGGCATCGCCAATGTGCGCCATTTCGATCACCTGGACGAAGCCATTGAGTGGGCCGAAGATCAACTGATCTACCGCTACGGCGGCTATTCTGACGGGCACGATTCATCGGCGCTGAGCCAGCAAGCGCTGTTCGCGGGGCTAACTCCGCAGGAGCTTACGGAGCTCACGGCGCTCATGGCGCCGCGTAGCTTCCACGCCGGCGACCGCATCATCGCGGCCGGCGATCTGGCGTCATCCATCTTTTTCCTGCAGAGCGGGATGGTCAGCGTGAAATTGCCGAGCGGCGTGCGCCTCGCAAGCCTGGCACACGGCATGGCATGCGGCGAAATGGCCTTAATCGAGCAAGTGCGCTCGGCCGATGTGTGGGCCGATACCTCCGTTACCTGCCTCGAACTAGGCCTCGAACAATTCGCCGCGTTTTGTGAACACCACAGCCGCGGCGGCCAGCGTATCGTGCATAACCTGGCCAGGCTGTTGTCACATCGGCTTATCCAGGCCAATGCGAAGGTCGATGTGATGAGCGGCTACTAGCCGCAGTCCGGCCGGCACCAGGTACCGAACGGCTGCTTCAGCCGGATCCACAGGATTCCACAGCTGTCATCGATCCGTCATCGGGCCGTTGCCCATTTGTCAGCGACCCGAACCAGACTTCCGTGCTCATATACGAGGCGGAGGCATTGATGACGATACGCATTCGTTCAGCGGCCACGCGCCGGCGGTTCCTTGCAACAGGCGCGGCCGCAACCGCATTCACCACCATTGGCGGCATCGCCCGCCCGTTCATCAGCCGGGCCAACGACCGGCCCGTCATAACGCACGGCGTACAGTCAGGCGATGTCTCGGCCGATTCCGGCGTGGTCTGGGCACGCGCCGATCGCCCCGCCCGTATGCTCGTGGAAACCTCAACCACCGAAAGCTTCAAAGATGTTCGCTTTAGCGCGTTCGTCGACGCGCTGCCGGAAAGCGATTTCACTGCCAAGCTTCTGGTCGAAAACCTGCCGGCGACGCAGGATATATTCTATCGCATTCGTTTTCAGGATCTCGCCTCTCCGACAATCGTGGGTGAACCTCAGATCGGCCGTTTCCGCACCGCACCGAATGATCGACGCTCGATCAGTTTCGTATGGTCGGGCGACACGGCCGGGCAAGGCTGGGGTATCGACGAATCGCGCGGCGGCATGCGCACTTACGCAACCATTCTGAAAAATCGCCCCGATTTTTTCATCCACAACGGTGACAATATCTACGCGGACGGTCCGATCGCCGCCGAACAGAAAATGCCAAATGGCGAGATTTGGAAAAACCTCGTCACCGAGGACAAGTCGAAACCGGCTGAAACGCTCGTAGAATTTCGCGGCGCTTACAAATACAACCTCCTCGATAAAAACTTTCGTGCGCTCTACGCGGAAGTCCCCGTCTTCGCGCAATGGGACGACCATGAGGTATTCAACAACTGGTGGCCCGGCGAGCCAATGACTCGCTCCGAACTGGTCGCCAAGAAATACGCGGACAAGAACGACCTTATTCTCGCTGCCCGCGCCAGCCGCGCTTTCCACGAATACATGCCAATGCGCGAGACACAGGCCGAGCCAGGCCGTGTCTACCGGAAGATCTCCTATGGTCCTCTGCTCGACGTTTTCATGCTCGATATGAGGTCTTATCGCGGGCCGAATGCAGAGGACACGGAACAGACTTACGGCCCCGCCGCCTATTTCCTCGGGCCAACACAACTTGCGTGGCTCAAGCGCGAACTCGCAAACTCGCGAGCGACCTGGAAGGTGATCGCAGCTGATATGCCGATCAGCCTGGTGATCGTCTATGACGTGCCACGCAAATGGGGCATCGAAGCCGTCGCGCAGGGCGATGACGGCGCGCCGCGCGGACGCGAGTTGGAGATCGCCGATCTGCTCTCGTTCATTAAGCGCGGGGGTGTAAAGAATACCGTCTGGCTCACCGCGGACGTCCACTACACGGCCGCGCACTACTATGATCCGAACAAGGCCGCATTCCAGGATTTCGAGCCTTTCTGGGAATTCGTCAGCGGGCCTCTCCATGCCGGTACATTCGGGCCCAATGTGCTCGACAAGACTTTTGGACCACAACTCGTCTATGTGAAGGCACCCACCAAGGAGCAGGGTCAGAATTTACCTCCCAGTGAGGGTCTCCAGTTCTTCGGGCACATCGCCATCGACGGAGCCAGCCAGCAAATGACGGTGACGCTCAAGGATGTCGATGACCGGTCGTTATGGGCGAAAACCCTCGATCCGGTGCTGGGATAGCGGGTTAACAAGCCTTCAATTTACTTTGCTGGTTTACGTGCGCCAGCCGGCGGTTGCATCCCGGCCGCGCGTGACTATATTGCGCCGCAATAGCGTCGCGTCGCGGGCTCCACCGGGGCCCGCGCTTTGATTTTTGGAACCCGCAATGGATCTTCGCAACGTCGCCATCATCGCCCACGTCGACCATGGCAAAACCACGCTGGTCGACAGGCTGCTGCAGCAATCCGGCGCCTACCGCGAGAACCAGCGTGTCGTCGAACGCGCGATGGATTCCAACGATCTCGAGCGGGAGCGCGGCATTACCATCCTGGCGAAGGCAGCCTCGGTGGTCTGGAACGGCACGCGCATCAATATCGTAGATACACCCGGCCACGCCGATTTTGGCGGCGAAGTAGAACGCATTCTCAACATGGTCGACGGCGCGCTGGTATTGGTGGACGCCGCCGAGGGCCCCCTGCCGCAAACCAAATTTGTCGTCTCCAAAGCACTCAAGATGGGCCTCAAGCCTATCGTCGTGATCAACAAAGTGGACCGCGCCGACGCGCGCGCCGTCCAGGTGGTGAACGAGGTGTTCGATCTGTTTGCTGCACTCGACGCCACCGACGAGCAGCTCGATTTTCCGATACTTTACGGTTCTGCCAAGCAGGGCTGGATGGCGACCGGCCTGGACGGATCGCAGGACGACGGCATGAAGCCGCTGTTCGATCTCATCCTCAGCCATGTGAATCCGCCTCAGGTAGAAAGCGGGCCTTTCCGGCTGCTCGGCACCATACTCGAGGCCAATCCTTATCTCGGCCGGATTGTCACCGGTCGCGTGACGTCAGGAACGGCAAAACCCAACCTGCCGGTCAAGGTGCTCGATCACGACGGCAAACTAATCGAGACCGGCCGGATCACCAAAGTGCTAGCGTTTCGCGGTCTTGAGCGCGTGCCGGTGGATGAGGCGGACGCGGGCGATATCGTGGCCATCGCGGGATTGCCGAATGCGACCGTTGCAATGACGATTTGCGACCCGTCGGTGGAAACGCCGCTGCCGGCGCAGCCGATTGATCCGCCGACACTTGCGATGATCTTCCGCGTCAATGATTCCCCGCTCGCCGGTACCGAAGGCGATAAAGTCACTGGCCGTATGATCCGCGACCGGTTGTTGCGCGAAGCCGAAGGCAACGTTGCGCTACGCGTGCGCGAATCCGACGAGAAGGACTCCATGGAGGTCGCCGGCCGCGGCGAATTGCAGCTCGGCATTCTGATCGAGACCATGCGGCGCGAAGGATTTGAGCTGTCGGTGTCGCGTCCCAAAGTGCTGTTGAAAGACGACCCGGCGACCGGTGAAACGCTCGAACCGATCGAAGAGGTCGTCATCGATCTCGACGAAGAACATGCCGGAATCGTTGTGCAGAAAATGGCCGAGCGCAAAGCCGAAATGCTGGAGATGAAACCGTCCGGCGGCCACCGCCTGCGGCTGGTGTTTCACGCGCCGACGCGCGGCCTCATCGGCTACCAGGGTGAATTGCTCACAGACACTCGCGGCACCGCGATCATGAATCGTCTTTTCCACGCTTATGCGCCTTACAAGGGCCCGATCCAGGGCCGCCGCAACGGCGTGTTGATCTCCAACGACAAAGGCGACGCGGTTGCCTATGCGCTGTGGAATCTGGAAGACCGCGGGCCGATGATGATCGAACCCGGCTGGAAAGTTTACAACGGCATGATCGTGGGCGAGCACACGCGCGGAAATGATTTGATCGTGAATGTGCTCAAGGGCAAAAAGCTCACCAATATTCGCACGACATCAAAGGACGAAGCCGTGCGCCTGACGCCGCCAATCCGCATGACGCTGGAGAAGGCGCTGGCTTATATCGAAGATGACGAGTTGGTCGAAGTGACGCCGAAGTCGATCCGCCTGCGCAAAAAGCTGCTCGACGAAAACGACCGTAAAAAAGAAGACCGCAAGAAAGAGGCCGAGACCGTCTGAGGCAGCCCCCGGGCGGCCACAACCTCCACGACGCATCTCATTTCCGTCACGCGTAATTCGAGTCCGGCAATCGAATCACTTTGCGTTATCCAGTAAGCGCCTGGGTGGCCGTTGTGCCCCGAGATGTCTTCGGAACCGGCCTGCTCCATCTCCAATCAGTCCGCCCGGCACCCTAATTTGGCGTAGCTGCTTGGCTTTTTAGACCTGTGGCCAGTAATCCACACCGTTAACCCATCATTAATGATAGGGCTTGAAGGGCGCAAAGTTCGTTGCTTCTATCGCGCAATGTCTACGACCCTTATTGAGATTCGCCGCGCGAAGTCCGTCGATGCTACGGACGTTGCCGAGACGCACGACGAGGCGTGGCGCGCGGCCTATCAGGGTATCATCCCGGGCAATGAGCTCGAAAAGCTGATCAACCGGCGCGGTCCGGACTGGTGGGAGTCGGCTATCCGTAAGGGCAGCCGCATCACCATTCTCCAGTTTGGCGACCGGATTGCGGGTTACACCAATTACGGACGTAACCGCGCGCGCAGTTTGTTTTATGACGGCGAAATCTACGAGATTTATTTGCGGCCGGAGTTCCAGGGCCTCGGGTTCGGCCGCCGTCTGTTTTCCGCAGCACGCAAGGATCTCAACCACAGTGGGCTGAAGAGCATGGTCGTGTGGGCACTCTCCGACAACGAATCGGCGATGGAGTTCTATCGTGCCCTTGGTGGCCGCGCCGTGGCGCGATCATCGGAACGCTTCGGTGCCAAGACGCTCGATAAGGTCGCCTACGCCTGGCAGGCGTAAGTTTACATCAACAGGTATCTCTAGCCTCATGGTGAGGAACGCAGCGAAGCTGCGCGTCTCGAACCATGAGGTGACGAATCCCGCCTCATCCTTCGAGACGCCCGCTTTGCGGGCTTCTCAGGATGAGGCTCACAACTTCGGCGACGGCAAGCCGTTCTGCGCGCAGGCAGCGCGCACAGTATTTAGCAACAAGCAGGCAATCGTCATCGGCCCTACACCACCGGGCACGGGGGTGATCGCACCGGCAATTTTCGCTGCCTCGGCATAATCGACATCGCCAACAATGCGTGTCTTGCCGCCCTCGCCCGGCACGCGATTGATCCCGACATCGATCACGGTTGCGCCCGGTTTGATCCAGTCGCCGCGAACCATTTCAGGACGGCCCATGGCGGCAATGAGCAAATCGGCGCGGCGGCACACGGACGGCAGATCATTCGTCTTGGAATGAGCGATTGTCACAGTGGTATTTTCGGCGAGCAGCAATTGCGCGACCGGCTTCCCGACAATATTCGAGCGGCCAATTACGACGGCCTCCAGGCCCGCGAGCGATTCATGCACTGTCTTTGCCAGCAGTACGCAACCCAACGGCGTGCAAGGCACCAACCCGGACAAGCCGCTGGCGAGACGGCCGACGTTAAGCGGATGAAAGCCATCGACATCCTTGGCCGGATCAATCGCGGCGATCACTTTTTGCGCGTCGACCTGCTTGGGCAACGGCAATTGCACCAGAATGCCGTGCACTTCCTTATCGGCATTAAGCTTTGCAATCAGCTCGAGCAGTTCGATCTCGCTTGCGGTGGCGGGCAATTTGCGATCGAAGGCATGCATGCCTGATTCCGCAACCGCCTTCGATTTATTGCGCACGTAGACTTCGCTCGCCGGATTGTCCCCGACCAGCACAACGGCAAGGCCGGGCACGATGCCGCGATCGCGGCGCAAACGATGCACGGCATCGGTGACGTTACCGCGCAAGCCTGCCGAGATCGTCTTACCATCAATGATGCGTGCGCTCATGGTTCGCTTATGGTCCGCTCGCCCGCTTCGCCAAAACAAGCCTTAGCGCGATGTGGCGACTTTCTCCAGCGCCGCAATCAAAGTTGGGACATCGCCCGCAATCTTGAGGCGCTTGAGGCGGGCCGTGGCACCGGCCACCAGGGTGACATCGCGCTGTGGGACAGCCACCGTTTTTGCGATCAAACGGACAAGGCCATCATTGGCCTCCCCTCCCGAGGGTGCGGCGCGCACGCGGGCTTTGAGAACCGAACGTCCGTCTGTCAAAATTTCCACGCCGTCGATAGCGTCGCGGCCGCCCTTTGGGGTCAACCGGACAACGAGCGTTATGCCACCGTCGGTCGGCGACCATGGCATAACCGCCATCGGCTAGAAAACATTCGGGTAGATATATCTGACGATGACGTTTTCGAGGAACAGGATGATTAAAATGAGAATCACCGGCGACACATCGATGCCGCCAAGATTAGGCATCATCGACCGGATCGGTCGTAACACCGGCTCGGTAATGCGAAAAAGAAAATCGGCGATCATCGCCACGACCTGGTTGCGCGTATTGACCACGTTGAACGCGATCAACCAGGACAAAACTGCGGCCGCAATTAACAGCCAGATGTAAATCTGAAGGACCAAGAGAATGATATCGAGAATAGCGCGCATGAGTGTCTGCCTGTTCGCAAGCCTGGCGCAAAGTAGCGGGTCAAATGGCTGCGAACAAGCCGACGCGGCCGCATCCTTGACAGGCCATACCCCTAGCCCTAAATGGCGCCCACTCGCCGCATTTTTCGCGTAACGACAACAGTCGTTGCCATTTGGCGGGGCCGTAGCTCAGTTGGGAGAGCGCCTCGTTCGCAATGAGGAGGTCAGGGGTTCAAATCCCCTCGGCTCCACCAGTCTTCCACCCGACAGGGCAGCCGGTTGCAACCGCTTACCTAGATCGGTCAATCCTCGGCTTTCTTTGTCCGAAAATCGACGGTCGCCGTCTCAAGCGGAATAACGATTTCGCAGCGCAGCCCTTGCGGTTCAAAGCCAAGCCGGGCGGTGCCACCCAGTTCGGCGGCGACGCTGCCCTCAATCAATTTGGAGCCGAAGCCCCGTTGCTCCGGCTCAGCGACTGAAGGTCCACCCTGCTCGGTCCAGCTAATGCGCAGCATCGGGCGGCCATTTTCAGCGCGCACCGGCTGCCAGTTAATTTCAATGCGTCCGCCGGGCACCGACAGCGCGCCGTATTTTGCGGCATTTGTCGTGAGTTCATGCACCGCCATCGCCAGCGTCAATACTGCGCGTGGCCGCAAGATCACATCTTCGCCGCGCAGAACAACGCGTTCGGAGCCGGCGCCGGCATAAGGCGCAAGGCTTCCCGACAGCAGTTCTCGCAAATCCGCACTTTCCCAGTGGTGCATGGTGAGCTGGTCGTGCGCCTTGGACAGGGCGATGAGACGGCCTTCGAACCGCTCCCGGAAAGCAGCAGGCGTGTGTGCGCCCCGCGCTGTTTGCGAGGCAAGCGATTGCACGGTTGCAAGCGTGTTCTTCACGCGGTGATTCAACTCATCCATCAATAGTTTCTGCCGCTGCTCGGCCGCTTTGCGTTCCGTGATATCCTGCACCACTCGAACCACGTAGCGCAGCTTGTCGCCCTCGTCGCGCACCGGTGAGGAGCTCACCGACAGCCAGATCACGCGGTTATCCTTGCGGATGAAGCGCTTCTCCACCGAATAAAATTCGAGCTCACCGGCGACCTGCTTGCGAAATCCTTCCCGATCGGGATCAGCATCGTCGGGGTGGGTGTGGGTAAATAATTTGTTTGCCAGCAGATGTTCACGGCTAAAGCCGGTGATTGCGCAAATTGCTTCATTGACGCGCAGGAAATGACCATCGGGTGAAATTTCCGAAATGCCGATTGCGGCATGCTCGTAAGTTGCGGCCAGCCGCTGTTCTTGCTCAAGCGCATGGAGACGTGAATGTTCAAGCGCAGCGTCCGCACGCTTGCGTTCCGTAATGTCGAGAAAGCAATTCACTGCCCCGACCAGTTCGCCCTTCACATTGCGAAGAGGATCGATATTAACGGATACGATCAGACGCGTGCCGTCAGCCCGTTCAACAATCCGCTCGACATCGCGTACTGGCGTACCACTCGTCAGAACCTCGGACACCATCGAACGCGACACTGGCGCGCCATCCATATCGTAGAAGCGCGCACTTTCCCTGAATTGATCGTGCGTTTGGCCCGGATCCGGGGCCCGCCCCCAGACGGCGACGGCGTGACGATTGTACTGAAGGATCGTGCCCTTGGCGTCACAGATGAACGTCGCGATCGGCAGCAGCTCGAGAATGCCGTCAGATGCGCGCAACATCGCGCTCATCACGGACGGAATTTGCCGCACGGAAGAGTGTCCGCGATCGCTGGAATCCACCATCCGCTCGCCTCCGCGAGGATATTGTTCCCCTGACCGGTGCAACGATCAGGTTGGATAACGATTTGTCAATGGTGCGGTAGATCCGAGCGCGGCGAACGCCAGCCGGTCAGGATGCATCTTTGGCAGGCGTGCGGCCAATCCAGTGGTCGATAAAAGAAGCGAGCCAATTGCGCGACGCTAAATCATGAACCGCCCGGTCGGCGATGTGCTCATGGCGTTGCTTCGCGCCCGGCAATTCCATGCGGTGCGCGCCGCGCACGAGCCAGCGATACATCATCGCGTGCGTGACTTCAGGATGAAATTGCAATGCGTAGCCACTGTCATATCGAAACGCCTGGACCGAAAAAGCATCGCCCTCGGCCAGCAGCTCGCTCCCGGGTGGCAGCTCGAAGCCCTCGCGATGCCATTGATAGACGTGGTCGGGCCATTCGGGGCAGACCTTCCGCCCTGCCTCGGTCGGGCGGATCGGATAATAGCCAACTTCGGCGTGGCCCTGCGGGTGTGGAAAGACGCGCGCGCCGAGGTGGCGCGCCATCATTTGCGCGCCGAGGCAGATGCCGAGATACGGCTTTTTGTCGCGCAGCGGCACGCCGATCCAGTCGATCTCCCGCCGAAGGAAGTCTTCGTTGTCGTTAGCGCTTTGCGGACCGCCGAAAATTGCCGCACCGGCGTGCTCGTCCATGGTGTCCGGCAACGGGTCGCCAAACCGCGGCCGGCGGATATCGAGGGGATAGCCTAGCTTCGCCAGCGTCTGGCCAACACGGCCGGGCGAGGAATGCTCCTGATGCAATATGAGAAGGACGGGCTTCAACATGATGATTCGGCGTGTGACGCGCGCTGCTGACTACTAACGGCTCTTCCGGCGTTTGCAAATATGATTGGCGGGACGCCGCTATGCCTGCTGCGCGGACCTACGCCGGCTTTGCCGGGATTCCACTGCGGCAAGGAGGATGCGACGCGGGATGAGACGTATCAGCACGGTAATCACCCAGTTAAGAAAGCCGGGCACGATCGTCCGGTGGCCTTCCATAAGGCCGTGATAGCCCGCTTCCGCTACAAAGTCTGCCGATTGGGTGAGGATGCTCGGCGCCAAACTGCCATCTTTGACCCCGGCACGTTCGGCAAATTCTGTGGGCACGGGACCCGGGCACAAGACCGCCACCTTTATCCCTCGCGGTTTAAGCTCACTGTGCAGCGCTTCAGTGAACGACAGCACATAGGCCTTGGTCGCGTAATAGATCGCCATGCCGGGGCCTGGCAGAAAGCCCGCCATCGACCCAACATTGAGCAGGCCGCCTTTGTGGCGGGCGAGGCTGTCGACAAAGGCTAGCGACAATTCAGTC
>JBATYN010000261.1:0-23972 GCA_049674125.1 Pseudolabrys sp.
GAGCGAGGCTGAAGCCCAAAGCGCGTTCCGAAGCTTGCAGGCCAAATACCCCAACCAGCTCGGCGGACGTCAGCTGCAGATCCTGAAGGCCGACCTTGGTGCAAAGGGAACCTATTACCGGGCCGCGGTTGGCCCCTTTGCGAATGGCAATGAGGCCGCGGAGCTGTGCTCGAGCCTAAAAGCGGCTGGCGGGCAGTGCCTCATCCAGAGGAATTAACAGCCCAAAACTTGACCCTTGTTGCGGGCGCGGGCTAATCCGCGCCAATGGCAGCACGGGCGTTCATCACGGGATTGGCGGGGCTCACCATCTCCGCCAGTGAGCGCGCTTTTCTCCGCGAGGCCCAGCCATGGGGCCTTATAATCTTCAAGCGAAACGTGAGCACACCGGCACAAGTTACCGAGCTGGTTCAATCTTTCCGCGACGCTATCGGGTGGGAAGCGCCAGTCCTGATCGATCAGGAGGGAGGGCGCGTGCAGCGCCTGGGCCCTCCGCATTGGCCAATCTACCCGCCGGGTGCGCGCTACGGCGAACTTTACGCCCGGGTACCGGCATCCGGGATTGCGGCCGCGCGGCTTGCTGGCCACCTGCTGGCGGCTGACCTCAGGTCACTTGGCATCGACGTTGATTGTTTGCCGATTGCCGACGTGGCGGTGGCGGGTGGCGATGAGGTCATAGGTGATCGTGCCTATGGCAGCGAGCCTGGAAAGGTTGCGGCCATCGCCAAAGCCATTGCGGAAGGCCTGCAACTGGGCGGCGTACTCCCGGTGGTCAAGCACCTGCCCGGGCACGGCCGGGCAACCGCCGATAGCCACCACAGGCTGCCGGTGGTTGATACGGACCGCGCAACCCTCGAGGCCACCGATTTTGCGGCATTCCGGCCCCTTGCCGGGCTGCCGCTCGGCATGACCGCACATGTTGTGTTTTCTGCCATCGACCCCGTCGCACCCGCCACGACTTCGGTCACAATGGTGGGGCAAGTGATTCGCGGACTTATCGGATTCCAGGGCCTGCTGATGAGCGACGACATCTCGATGAAAGCCCTATCCGGCACGATTGCCGAGCGCAGCCGCGCTTCGCTGGCGGCCGGATGCGATGTCGTGCTTCATTGCAACGGCGAGCTGAGTGAGATGGCGGCTGTTGCCGGTGAAGCGCCGGAGCTTTCCGGCGAGTCCGCCAAGCGGGCCGACGCTGCGCTCGCAGCGCGATCCGCGCCGGAAGAATTCGATACTGACGCTGCACGAAAAGTGTTCACACAAATGGTGGCGGATGAGCGAACGTCATCACAACGGAAGACCGGATCATGAGCAGCGAGGAGTTCGACACAACACTCGGTGCTGATCGCGGCACGACCGAGCCGGCGATGATTGTCGATGTCGAGGGTTTTGAGGGCCCGCTCGACTTGCTGCTGATGCTCGCGCGCAATCAAAAAGTCGATCTGGCGAAGATTTCCATTCTGGCGCTTGCGGACCAATATTTATCTTTTATCGAAGCTGCGCGGCAATTGCGGCTCGAACTGGCAGCCGATTATCTGGTAATGGCCGCGTGGCTTGCCTATCTCAAATCGCGCTTATTGCTGCCTGAAACAGATCCCGGAGTGGGGCCGAGCGCAGAAGACATGGCGCTTGCGTTGGCCAATCGTCTGCGGCGGCTGGAGGCCATCCGCGATGTGGCAACGCGCATGATGGAGCGGCCGCAGCTCAACCGCGATGTCTTCGCGCGCGGGTTGCCCGAGCCGATTGCCGAGATCAAGCAGCCCGAGTGGTCGGCGACGCTCTATGATTTGCTTTCCGCTTACGCAACGCAACGCTCGCGCAGCGCGCTGTCGCGCGTGCGTTTCAAGCAACGCACGGTGTGGTCGCTCGCCGAAGCGCGCGTTGCGCTTGAACGTCTGATCGGGCAATCAGCCGATTGGTCGCGCATCGATCAGTTCCTCGTCAGCTATGTCGTGGAGCCGGCGTTTGCAGCGACGGTGTATGCTTCCTCATTTGCCACCGCGCTCGAGCTGGTGCGCGAAGGCGTGGCTGAAATTCATCAGAAAGAGTCATTCGCACCGCTCTACATGCGCAAACGTGTCGGTGCGATTGGAAATACTGCGACGCATGACGCGCAAGAAAACGCATAAGGAGAAGAAGTCCATGCCGAGCGTGGCCAAGAAGCTCGTGGTGGTGCAAAACAATGAGCCGGCGCCGGAAGCCGTGCCTCAGCCGGTCGCACGGCCGGAGGAACTACGGTTGCTGGAAGCGCTGCTGTTTGCAGCGGGCGAGCCGCTTGATGAAGCAACGCTGGCGCGCAGGCTTCCCAACGGCATCAATGTGAAGAGTACGCTCGCCAAACTTAAGGACGAATACGCGACACGCGGAGTCAATCTCGTGCGCGTCGGCAAGAAGTGGACGCTTCGCACGGCCGGCGACTTGTCCTGGCTGCTGACGAAACAGATTGTCGAAACGCGCAAGCTTTCGCGCGCGGCGGTCGAGACTCTTGCCATCATTGCGTATCATCAGCCCGTGACTCGCGCTGAAATCGAGGAAGTCCGCGGGGTCGTGGCGGCGGCGGGCACACTCGATGTGCTGCTCAAGACCGGCTGGATTCGCCCGCGCGGTCGCCGCAAGGCGCCGGGCCGGCCGATTACCTACGGAACAACAGAGGCATTCCTGTCGCATTTCGGCCTTGAGGAAGTTGGCGACCTCCCGGGTCTAGACGAACTCAAGGGTGCGGGCCTCATTGAGGGCAATCTGCCTCCAGGATTTGCTGTTCCGCTTCCGTCCGACGATTTAACGCTGCGCGAGGATGAAGATCCGCTTGAGCCCGGCGATCTCGATCTGGGCCTGGCACCGCCATCATCGCGCTCCGAGAAGTAACGGCAGCCGATTTAAGGTAAATTCCGCGAATTCAATGGGCTGCGCGGCGCTTTGACCGCGCTGAAGTCCTTGTTTTTGCCTCGTGCGGAGCCTAGTTTCTCATTCAAATCATGGCGGGACGAGCCTAAAAGCCCGTCGCTGCGGAGGATTTGCCGATGGGTTCCCTAAGTATATGGCACTGGATCATCGTGCTGCTGGTTGTGATGGTCCTGTTCGGAGGCCGTGGAAAAATTTCGTCGCTGATGGGCGACTTTGCCCAGGGCATCAAGGCCTTCAAGAAAGGCATGTCCGAAGACGAAAAGTCGGCGGACGCCAAGAGCGAGCCGGTCAAGACGATCGAAGCTGGCGGTGGCGCGTCGAAGACCGAAGCCGAGCGACGCGCCGAGGGCGTTCGCTCCTGATCGCCGCGTCGGCGGTGTGATCAATTGGACGGCCACCGCGTAGCCGATGCGCTGGAGTTAGCTAATCCATGTTCGACATTGGTTGGGGCGAGCTCGTCGTCATCGGCATCGTCGCGCTGATCGCGATCGGGCCGAAAGAGCTGCCGACCGTGCTGCGGACGCTCGGCCAATATATGGGCAAGATCCGGCGCATGGCCGCGGATTTTCAGGGCCAGTTCCAGGAAGCCATGCGCGAAGCCGAGATGGCGGATCTGAAAAAACACGCCGAGGACATCAAGGACTCGGTCAGCGGCATCGCCAGTTTTGATCCGATGGCAAACACGCAAAAAGAGATCGAGCGCGCATTCGAGATATCTGAGCCGGGGAAGATGGGTGACGTTTCCGCCGAAGCTGCGCCCGCCGCCTTGCCGGAACCTGCGCAGCAGCCGGAAGTGGATGTGCCGCTGCCGGAGCCGCCGTCGCCGGTAAACGAAAAGGATTTTGCGGCCGTCGAGACTCCATCGGCTAAGCAGGCCGGGAGTGGCGCATGACGCATGAAGACATCGAAGCCACCAAGGCGCCCCTGCTTGACCACCTGATCGAGCTGCGCTCGCGGCTGATCAAGGCGCTGATTGCTTTCGGTGTGATGTTTGCGATCTGCTTTGTGTTTGCCAAAGACATCTACAATGTTCTCGTATGGCCTTTCGTTTGGATCGCGGGGCCGGAAAATTCCAAGTTCATTTATACGGCGCTGCTCGAATATTTCGTCACGCAACTCAAGCTCGCAATGTTCGGCGCGGCATTTCTGTCGTTTCCGATCGTGGCCGGGCAACTTTACATGTTTGTTGCGCCCGGCCTGTATAAGCACGAGCGCAATGCGTTTCTGCCGTACCTGATTGCAACGCCGGTTTTCTTCGCACTGGGCGCAACGGTGGTTTATTTCCTGGTGTTGCCGATGCTGGTGCGCTTCTCGCTGCACATGCAGCAGCCGGGTTCGGTCACCGATGCATCGATCGCGCTCATGCCGAAGGTGGGCGAATATCTTTCCCTGATGATGACGCTGGTGCTCGCCTTTGGCGTGGCATTCCAGCTTCCGGTTATTTTGACTCTGCTCGGCCGTATCGGGGTGATCACATCCGAGCAACTCAAGGCCAAACGGCGCTATTTCATCGTCGGGGCCTTCGTGCTCGCCGCCGTGCTCACGCCGCCCGACGTCATCAGCCAGATGTCGCTCGCGGTCCCGCTGCTCATTCTCTATGAGGGGTCGATCTGGTCGGTGCGCGTGGTGGAGAAAAAGGCGAAGGCCGAGGAAGCTGCCAAAGCTACCGCCGCTGCCGCCTCCGCCTCCGCAAAGCCGGCCGAGTAGCCCCAGCCCGTTCGTCCCCGCGGAAGCGGGGGGACCCAGCGCTTATGGTCACGTCGCAAGAACTGGATGCCCGCTTTCGCGGGCATGAGCGGGGAGATACCTTTGCTTTAACTTTCTCGCGATTCCGACTAAGAAACGCCCGCCATGTACGACATCAAGTGGATTCGCGAGCACCCTGACGCCTTCGACCGCGGCCTTAACCGGCGCGGGCTGGAGCCGCTGTCAAAAAAGCTCATTGCGCTCGACGAAAAGCGGCGAGCGGCGATCACAAAGTTTGAGCAGGCGCAGGCGCGCCGCAATGCCGCCTCCAAGGAAATCGGCGAAGCCAAGAAGGCTAAAGACGATGCCAAAGCCAACAAGCTGATGGCCGAAGTGAATGATCTCAAAGTCTCATTGCCCGCGCTCGAAGACGAGCAAAAGACACTCGCCGCAGAACTCGATAAAGAGCTGGCGCAAATTCCGAATGCCCCACTTGATGACGTTCCGGACGGCGCCGATGCGAGTGGAAATGTCGAGCATCATGTGGTCGGCAAGAAGCGCGCTTACGCTTTCAAGCCCAAACAACATTTCGAATTGGGCGAAGCACTCGGCATGATGGATTTCGAGCTGGCCGCGAAATTATCGGGTGCGCGCTTCGTGGTTTTGCAAAAAAGTTTGGCCCGTCTCGAACGTGCGCTTGGCCAGTTTATGCTCGATGTGCACACGGGCAAGGAGCATGGATATACGGAAGTGAATCCGCCGATCCTGGTACGTGATGACGTTATGTTCGGAACGGCGCAATTGCCAAAATTTTCCGACGATCAGTTCCGAACGACAAATGACTTTTGGCTCATCCCAACCGCCGAAGTGCCGCTGACCAACCTCGTCCGCGAATCCATCGTTGAGGAATCCGCGCTGCCGATGCGGCTGACCGCCTGCACGCCATGTTTTCGTGCTGAAGCAGGGGCGGCCGGCAAAGATACGCGCGGCATGATCCGCCAGCATCAGTTCACCAAGGTCGAGTTGGTCTCGATCACGGCGCCGGACAAATCGAGAGAAGAGCACGAGCGCATGTTGGCCTGCGCCGAAGAGGTGCTCAAAAAGCTCGATCTTCATTATCGCGTCGTCACGCTTTGCACCGGCGACATGGGCTTTGCCGCCCAGAAGACCTATGACATCGAGGTCTGGCTGCCGGGTCAAAACGCCTATCGAGAAATCTCGTCTTGCTCGGTCTGTGGTGAATTCCAGGCACGGCGCATGAATGCGCGCTACCGATCGAAGGAGGGTGTCCGGCACGTTCACACCCTCAACGGCTCTGGCGTTGCTGTGGGCCGTGCGCTGATTGCGGTAATGGAAACATACCAGGACGACAAGGGCGCGATCGTGGTCCCGGAAGTTCTCAAGCCCTATATGGGCGGGATAACGAGGATCGAGCGGGTCGCATGACCGCCGCTCTGGCAATAGACTGTCATGCCCGGCCTTGTGCCGGGCATCCACGTCTTTGCAACGCTGCAATTGGCCAAGGCGTGGATGGCCGGGACAAGCCCGGCCATGACGAGAAAGTATTGCAATTGAACAAGGCGTGGATGGCCGGGACAAAGGCAAGCGAAGCGACGCCGTTCTTCGAACGGCTATGCCCGGCCATGACAAGCGTGAGTTAGCCCTATGCGTATCCTCATCACTAATGACGACGGCATTCACGCGCCGGGGCTCGCCGCCTGCGAGAAAATCGCACGCACGCTGTCTGACGAAGTGTGGATCGTCGCGCCTGAAAGCGACCAGTCGGGCGTTTCGCACTCGCTGTCGTTGAACGATCCCTTGCGCATGCGCGACGTTGGCGAGCGGCATTTCGCGGTCAAAGGCACGCCGACAGACTGTGTCATCATGGGTGTGCGCTATCTCATGAAAGAAAAACCGGATCTCGTGCTGTCCGGTGTCAATCGCGGCCGCAATTGCGCCGAGGACGTCACTTATTCAGGAACGGTTGCGGGCGCGATGGAAGGTGCGGTGTTGGGCATTCCGTCGTTCGCGCTCTCGCAAGCGTATGCGTTCACGACCAAACACCATCCTTACTGGGACACGGCGACTAAATTTGCGCCGGACCTCATCAGGCGCGTGCTCGAGACGGGGATGCCGCGCGACGTGTTGGTGAATATCAATTTTCCAGACTGCATGCCCGATGACGTTGCGGGCGTTTCCGTCACGGTGCAGGGCAAGCGCGACCAGGAATTGCTGCGGATCGATCCGCGCCACGATGGACGCGGCAATCCTTATTTCTGGATTGCGTTTGGACGCGGCGGAATTGTCGGTGCGGCACCCGGAAGCGACCTTGCAGCGCTGTCCGAGAACCGTATCTCGGTGACGCCGCTGCGGCTCGATCTCACTGACGAGCCATTCATGACCAAGTTGGCAGCGATGTTTGGCTAGGCCAGGAGTCCGGCGAGGGTGCTCTTGAGCTGTTCGGACTGAAACGGTTTCTGGAGGGCAGGGCGGCCCCGATAAGCCTCCGGCAAGCTGCGCTCGCCATAGCCGGTGACAAAAACGAAGGGCAAACCGCGCTTGGCCAAAATATCGGCGACCGGATAAATCTCCTGGCCGTCCAGATTGACGTCGAGGATGGCAGCGTTGAATTCGCCGTCGGTTGCGATCTGGCGCGCTTCCGAAATGGTGCCAACGGCAGCGGCCACCCCATAGCCGAGCTCGTCGAGCATGTCCTCGAGCAGCATGCGGATCAAATACTCGTCCTCGACCACGAGAACGCGTGGTGCCGCTGCCGAGATATCTGTCATTGCTGTCTCCCGCCCTACAACTCAATCACGAGCACAGAGTTCCACCTTAGCTTAATTCCCGGCAAACATGCTAATAACGGAGGCAAAAGGGGCCTAAACGTGTCGAAAACGCCGCCCGATCAACGGGACGATGACCGCAGGGAATTTTTGCTGACGCTGCGTCGCCGGGGCATAGCGGACCAGGCGGTGTTGCGGGCAATGGATGAAGTGCCACGTGAGCTATTTGTCGAAACAACCTTTGCCGACAGCGCTTATGCAGACCAGGCGCTGCCCATCGCCTGCGGGCAAACCATCAGCCAGCCCTACGTTGTGGCCTATATGACGGAGCAGCTTCGCGTGCGGTCGCACCACCGCGTGCTCGAGATAGGCGCAGGCTCAGGCTACCAGGCGGCGGTGCTCTCGCGCCTTGCGCGAGAGGTCGTGAGCATCGAGCGCTATCGCACCCTCGCAGATCACGCGCGGATACGTTTTAAGTCACTCGGGTACAGTAATATCGAGCTGGTGGTCGGCGATGGCTTCGTCGGGGTGCCGGGCAGGGCGCCCTATGATCGGATCATCGTCACCGCTGCAGCGGAGGTGCTGCCTGAGACGCTGATCGATCAGCTTGCCGACGACGACGGCATCATGATTTTGCCTCTCGGCTCACATGAGGGCACACAACATCTCATCAAGCTTACCAAGTCGGTAACGGGAACTCGCCGCGAGAATCTCATTCCGGTACGTTTCGTGCCCATGTTACCGGGACAAGCGCAAGAACTGTGACATTTCCATACCTCTCGCGGACCAGGAATCGCGTCAAACGGCGCGTTAATAATTAAAGCGTTGTTTACTCGCGGCTGGTTTATTTCAAACTCTACGTTTCATGCGTATGAGTGAGTAACCAAATGCCGCGTCTCAAGGTGGAGCTTGTCCCGCGTGCTTGGCCGGGCGTCGTCATTCTCGCGCTGGTTGGTATCGCCGCCGCCGGTTGTTCGGACTCCGCACGTTTCGACTCCAGTTCTTACAATACTGATCGTCCAGCTCCTCCGCAGAACGTCTCCAGTGCGGTCGCGCCACCTCCAGCATCCGCGCGCGTAGAAGCGCAACCGCTCCCGTCTGTAAGCCAGCCCGCAACTGTCTCGGCTGCTCGCGGAAACTATAGTGCGCCGAGTCCGGCGTATTATCGGCCGAACAGCCAATATTCCGATGTCACCGGATCGGTAGCGGGCGCCCCGGCTCACGGTCACTGGACATGGACTGGTGGCTCAGCAGTGGTTGTAGGTTACGGTGAAACGCTCGATACCATCGCGCGCAAGCACAAGGTTCCCGTGGCGGCGCTGATGCAGACCAATGGCATTCGCGACGCGAGCCAGATCAGGCCGGGACAACGTCTCGTCATTCCTCGTTATGTGTCCGGCGCTACACAAACGGCAGCCGCGCATACGCCTTCACAGGCGGCCGGCGGAAACGTTCACGTCGTCCAGTCAGGCGACACCCTCATGAATATTGCGCGCCGAAAAGGCGTGACGTTGACGGCGCTGGCGCATGCGAACCATCTCGAGTCTTCGACCAAACTCAGCATCGGGGATCGGCTGACGATTCCGGGTGGCGGTCATCCGGTCGCCGCAGCGCCCGCTACGCCTGCTCCCACGCCGCAGGTTGCGCAGCCGCGCACGGTTCCCGCGACGACCAAGGTCGCGAGTGCCGCTCCGGTACAGAATGCGCGCGTCGCCAAAGAAGAGCCGCACACAACTGAAACCGTGGTCAAGACTGCAGAACCGGGCGGCGCCATGCCGGCATTCCGTTGGCCCGTTCGCGGCCGCGTGATCGCTGGCTTCGGCAGCAAGCCGAACGGCGCGCAAAATGACGGAATTAATCTGGCGGTGCCCGAAGGCACGCCGATCAAGGCCGCCGATGATGGTGTCGTTGCCTACGCCGGCAATGAACTCAAGGGATACGGCAACCTGGTCCTGATCCGCCATTCCAACGGCTACGTGTCAGCTTATGCGCACGCCAGCGAATTGATGGTCAAGCGCGGCGACACGATCAAGCGCGGGCAGGTGATCGCGCATGCAGGTCAGACCGGCAATGTGACATCGCCGCAATTGCACTTCGAAATCCGGAAGGGATCGACGCCGGTCGATCCGACGCAATTCCTCGGTGGCGCCTAGCTCTTCAGCGCGACACCAAGTCGTCCCGCCAGATCTTGCACAAATTGCCAGGCCACGCGGCCTGAGCGCGCGCCGCGCGTCGTTGACCATTCCAGTGCTTCGCGGTGCAATTCTCCGTGCGCAGGAATCTTGTAGTGCGCGACATAACCGTCGACCATTGCAAGGTACTCATCCTGGCTGCAGCGATGGAAGCCGAGCCATAGCCCAAACCGGTCGGACAGTGACACTTTCTCTTCGACCGTCTCGCCAGGGTTGATCGCGGTTGATCGCTCGTTTTCCATCATGTCGCGCGACATCAAGTGGCGGCGGTTCGATGTGGCGTAGAAAATAACGTTGTCAGGTCGGCCTTCGATGCCGCCTTCAAGTACTGCTTTAAGAGACTTGTAGGTGGTATCTTCGGCATCGAACGACAAATCATCGCAGAAAACGATAAAACGAAAGGTAGAACCGCGGGTCAGCGCCATCAGCGCCGGGAGACTGTCGATGTCCTCGCGGTGGATCTCAATCAGCTTGAGGGGTCCATTTTTGCTCTTGCGCGCGATGGCGGCATTAACGCCGGCATGCGTCGCCTTCACCAGCGAAGACTTACCCATGCCGCGGGCGCCCCAGAGCAACGCGTTGTTGGCTGGCAGGCCCTTTGCGAAGCGCTCGGTGTTTTCCACCAGAACGTCGCGGACGCGGTCGATGCCTTTGAGCAGCGACATCTCGACGCGGTTGACGTGCGCAACCGGCGCAAGCCGTCCGTCCGGATACCACACGAAGGCATCGGCCGTGCTGAGATCCGGCAGCGTTGCGCGCTGGGGCGCTAGCCGCTCGAGCGCGCCGGCAATGCGTTTAAGCGCATCGCTTTGGGCAGCGGGGCCGACGGCCGCTTTCGTCTTGGAACGTCGCGGCAATTTAGACTTCGATTTGGCCATTGGGAGTTTCCGCAATCGCGCTGCTCTTAGCGGGGCCGCGTTGCCCCCGCAAGCGGTCTGGCAGGAAAATGGCCGAAAATGGCTTGTTTTCGCGGCCGGAGTGGCGTTGCAATTGGGCGGGCGGCCGCTATAGTCCGCGCGAAATTCAAGCGCCTCCCTGGAAACCAAGCAAGGAACAAGCTTCGATGTTCGTAACGCCTGCGTTTGCGCAAGGGTCTTTAGGGTCTCTGTTCGGCGGCGGGGCAGGCGGCGATGGCGGGATGCTGATGTCGCTGCTGCCGTTCGCGCTGATTTTTGTCATCATGTATTTTCTCATCCTGCGTCCGCAGCAAAAGCGCGTGAAGCAGCATCAGGAAATGGTCAAGAACGTACGGCGGGGCGACACGGTCATTACGAATGGCGGCCTTATCGGCAAGGTAACCAAGGTGATCGACGACGACCAACTCGAAATAGAGATTGCGGACGACGTGCGCATTCGCCAAATGCGGCAGATGGTAAGCGATGTCCGCGCCAAGGGTGAACCTGTCAAGGAAGAGGCTGCGGCCGGCTAAAGCCGGCGGCCTTTGCCTATAAGCCGCAAGTCGGGACGTCATGCTTTATTTCACGCGGTGGAAGGCGACGGCGATTATGCTTACGGCATTCGTCGTCTGTCTGTTTGCCGTTCCCAATTTCCTGCCTGAAAAGATGGTTCAGGGCTGGCCGAAATGGGCACAGCGGCACATTGTGTTGGGCCTGGATTTGCAGGGCGGCTCACACATCCTTCTTGAAGTCGACACCAACGCGGTACGCAAAGAGAAGCTGGAGTCTCTCCGCGACGATGTGCGTCGGGTGCTGCGAGATACGAGGGTCGGCTATACCGGCCTCGTCGTTCGCGGTAACACAGTGGAAGTGCGTATCCGGGAGGGTAGCAATTTCGATCAGGCCGTCGACAAGTTGCGGGAATTGTCGCAACCGCTTGGCGGCATTCTGGGCAGCAGCACCGGCCAGCGCACCCTCGACATCACGACCGAGGCTGGCAACCTGGTTAGGCTGACTGTTACCGATCCCGCACTCATTGAGCGGGTGCGCCAGTCTGTCGAACAATCAATCCAGATCATCGAGCGGCGCGTGAATGAGCTCGGCACGGTCGAGCCGCTGATCCAGCGCCAGGGCACGGATCGTATTCTGGTGCAGGTCCCGGGCCTGCAGGATCCGACGCGGTTGAAAGAGCTGCTCGGCAAGACCGCCAAGCTCGATTTTCGCATGGTCGATGTTTCGATGCCGGCAGAGCAGGCCGCGCAGGGGCGAGTGCCTCCGGACGACGAAATTCTGTACAGCACCACGCAACCGAAAACCCCGTATCTCGTTGAAAAGCGGATTCTTGTATCCGGCGGCGATCTGACAGATGCGCAGCCGGGATTCGATCAGCGCACCAGCGAACCGATCGTTTCGTTCCGATTCAACACGTCCGGCGCGCGCAAGTTTGCGCAGGTGACGCAAGAGAACGTCGGCAAGCCGTTCGCGATTGTCCTCGATAACCAGGTGATATCGGCGCCTGTTATTCGCGAGCCGATCCTCGGCGGCTCCGGCCAGATTTCAGGCAGTTTTACCGTAGAAAGCGCGAACGATCTCGCGATCTTGCTCAGGGCGGGTGCCTTGCCGGCGCCGCTCACGATCATCGAAGAGCGAACCGTTGGCCCCGGGCTTGGGCAGGACTCGATCGCAAAAGGCAAAATTTCATCGTATGTCGGCGCCGCAATGGTGATCATATTCATGTTGCTCACCTACGGACTGTTCGGGCTTTTCGCGAATATCGCGGTGGCGATCAACGTGGCCATGATTTTCGGCGTGCTGTCTCTCCTCAATGCAACGCTGACACTGCCGGGCATCGCCGGCATCGTCCTCACGGTCGGAATCGCGGTCGACTCGAACGTGCTGATTTATGAACGTATTCGGGAAGAAGTTCGGGGCGGTCGTACGCCGATCAACGCTATCGATGCGGGATTCAGCCGCGCACTCGCCACGATTCTGGACTCCAACATCACGACGTTCATTGCAGCCGCGGTCCTGTTCTATATCGGCACGGGCCCGGTCCGCGGCTTTGCCGTAACGCTCGGCATCGGCATTATTACAACCGTGTTCACCGCCTTCACCCTGACCCGGCTGATCGTGGCCTATTGGGTGCGCTGGCGGCGCCCGCAACGTGTCCCGATTTAGGAGGCCGTGCCGTGCGCCTGCTACGTATTGTCCCCGATGACACCAAATTCGATTTCATGCGCTTTCGGCGCATCAGTTTTCCGGTGTCGGCACTTCTGTCGATTTTGGCAATTTCACTCTATTTCTTTCACGGGCTGAATTTCGGTATCGACTTCAAAGGCGGCACGCTGATCGAAGTTCAATCGAAGGCGGGGGATGCGGATCTTGCCAAAATGCGCGCGGCGCTGAGCACGCTTGGCCTCGGCGAGGTTCAGCTGCAACAGTTTGGTGCGCCGAACGATGTGTTGATCCGGATCGCGGAGCAGCCCGGCGGAGAGGTGGCACAACAGCAGGCGGTCACCAAAGTCCGCGGTGCGCTGGGAGACGAGGTCGACTACCGCCGGGTTGAAGTCGTGGGACCGCGTGTGTCAGGCGAGCTGCTCTCCTACGGCGTGGTCGGGTTGATGCTCGCGATCTTTTCAATTCTGATTTATCTTTGGTTCCGCTTCGAATGGCAATTCGCGCTCGGCGCGATGATCGCAAACGTGCACGACATCGTGCTCACGATCGGCTTCATGTCGATCACGCAGATCGACTTTGACCTGACCAGCATCGCCGCGCTGTTGACGATTTTGGGCTATTCGCTCAACGACACGGTCGTGATTTACGATCGTATTCGAGAAATGCTGCGGCGCTATCGCA
The DNA here is from genome assembly GCA_049674125.1 of Pseudolabrys sp. Classification (GTDB taxonomy): domain Bacteria; phylum Pseudomonadota; class Alphaproteobacteria; order Rhizobiales; family Xanthobacteraceae; genus Pseudolabrys. The sequence goes on from JBATYN010000261.1 coordinate 13,318, forward strand.
AGCTTCCAATGCCGGAATTGTTGAATGCCTCGGTGAACCAGACTCTTTCGCGATCAGTAATTACCCACGTTACAGTGTCACTCGCGCTGCTGGCGCTATTGTTATTCGGCGGGCAGGCGATCCATAGCTTTACGGCAACCATGATGTTCGGCGTCGTGTTGGTGGGCACCTATACGTCGGTGTTCATCGCCTCACCAATCCTGATTTATCTCGGTGTCGGAACCGGGCGCGACTCCCTGAGCGCGCCAGACCGGGACAAATAAATCGTGATCGGCGGCAGCGCCGATGCCCCGCATCTTCCGCGCGCTGCGCTCATCGATGCTTACGGGGATGGCGGGTTTCGGTTTGGCGGGATGTCGCACCGTGGCTCGCTGCTTTGCTTTCCTGACGGCATATGGGCGTGGCCTGTCACGGACGTCGCTGGACTGACTGCGGAATCGTTGGCTGTGGCGTTTGATCGCGCCGGAAATCTCGATTTTTTTCTTATCGGCACAGGTAGTGACCCTTGGCCTATTCCTGAGCATTTGCGGACGCGGTTTCGCGAAGCGTCTCTGCGTGTTGACTCCATGCCAACCGGAGCGGCGGTGAGAACCTATAATATTCTTCTCGCAGAAAACCGGCGGGTGGGTGCCGGCTTGATAGCAGTCGCTTAGTTCAACTTTGACTGTTCCCATGCACGATCAATTCGAACATTGCGCCGGTGTGGTACGCGATCGCGATCGCGACCGGTACATTGCCACGCTGTTTGCTCCCGAAGCGACGCGCGGGGCTTTGTTTGCGCTTTACGCTTTTGGTGCAGAGATCGCGCGCATCCGCGATGTGGCACGCGAGCCCATTCCGGGAGAAATCCGGCTGCAATGGTGGCGTGAGGTGCTACTCGGCGAACGAAACGGCGAAGCTGCTGCGAATCCCGTCGCGGCGGCGTTGCTGGGCACGATTGCGCGATACAACTTGTCGCGTGAACGATTGGTCGAACTGATCGAGGCGCATCGCTTTGATATCTACGATGAGCCGATGGCGAGTGTTGCCGAGCTACAATCTTACGCGTCAAAAACTGACGGGACGATTTTCGATATGGCGGCGCGCATTCTGGACGAGGGGATTGGGCCGGCCGTTGCCCCACTTGCTGCAGAGGCGGGGTCGGTGCAAACGATTGCAAATATGCTGGCCTTACTGCCGCGCCACTCCGCCCGCCGCCAGCTTTATTTGCCGCTTGAACTGCTTCGGCACTACGGTGCGGCGGCCGAGGACATCTTCGCCTTGCGTACAACGGCCGAGTTGCGTGCAGTGCTCGCTGAGTTTCGCTTGCGCGCGCGGCGTCACCTCAACCGTATTGGCGAAACAATCGTCGAAATTCCAACGAGGGCCCAAGCCGCCTTTTTGCCGCTGGCGCCTTTGCGACTTTGGTTGTTCGCTATGGAACGACCCGACTATGACCCGTTTCGTCCCCCGGAAATCGCACCCTGGCGGCGGCAATGGCGAATCTGGCGAGCAGCCAGATCGCCACAAAGAATTGGAAAGTAGCGGCTACTCCGCCGCGACGGCCGGAGGTTCGCTGGCAATCCAGCGGTCGAGATCGGCAAGAGCGCGCTGGGTGAGAGCACTTTTGCGCGCAAACGCCTTGGCGGTACTGCGTCCTAATTTACTGTTGCGATCAAAAGCTGGCTGCTCGGCAAGCGGCGGAAACAGGCCAAAATTCACATTCATGGGCTGAAAAGAAGAGGCGCCGGCATCGATCGTTTCGATATGGCCGCCGGTGATGTGCGCAAGCAGCGCGCCATGCGCGGTTGTTGCTGGTGGCAATGAGAGTTCGTCACCGCGGCGTTCGGCGGCGGCAAAACGCCCGGCAAGCAGACCAACCGCCGCGGACTCTACGTAACCTTCGCACCCGGTGATCTGACCGGCGAAGCGCCACCGTGTATTCGCCTTCAGGCGCAACGTCTCATCAAGCTGCTTTGGCGAATTCAGGAACGTATTGCGATGGAGCCCGCCAAGGCGAGCGAATTCCGCATTTTGCAAACCAGGGATGGTCCGGAAAATACGCACCTGTTCGGCGTGCTTTAGCTTCGTCTGGAATCCCACCATGTTGAACAGAGTGCCAAGCTTGTTATCTTGGCGCAGCTGTACGACCGCATAGGGTTTCATGCCGGTCGTGTGCGGGTTCGTCAGCCCGAAGGGTTTCATTGGGCCGTGCCGGAGCGTTTCCGGCCCGCGCTCGGCCATTATTTCAATCGGCAGGCAGCCGTCGAAATAGGGCGTGGACGTTTCCCAGTCGTGAAAGGTGGTTTTGTCGCCCGCAAGCAAAGCAGCGATGAATGCGTCGTATTGATCGCGCGAGAGGGGGCAATTGATGTAGTCGGCGCCCGAGCCACCGGGACCAGCCTTGTCGTATCGCGATTGGAACCACGCCTGCTCGAGATCGATAGTGTCGCGGTGAACGATTGGCGCGATGGCATCGAAAAAAGCCAAATGCTGCTCACCGGTTAGCTTTGCGATCGTCGCGCTAAGATCAGGGGATGTCAGCGGCCCGGTGGCGATGATGACGTTATTCCAATCGTCCGGCGGCACACTAATTTCGCCGCGCTCAAGTGTGACTAGGGGATGCGCCGACAGCGCAGCGGAAACGGCGGCAGAGAATCCATCCCGGTCGACAGCGAGCGCCCCGCCAGCCGGCACTTGGTTTGTATCGGCAGCACGCATGATCAGCGAGCCAAGCCGACGCATTTCCTCGTGCAGGACGCCGACCGCATTGTGTTCGCGATCATCGGAGCGGAATGAGTTTGAGCAAACAAGCTCCGCATAGCCGTCGGTTTTATGCACCGGCGTTGCACGCAGCGGCCGCATTTCATGCAGGACAACAGGGACGCCCGCCTGCGCAAGTTGCCATGCCGCCTCAGAACCGGCGAGACCACCCCCTACGATATGCACGTCATGAAAATGGCCCGATGTCATTCAATGATCCTTAAGCCGGCCGGTGGCAATCTGCAATGGCTGTAAGGGGTTCCGGATGCGCGTGGATTTCTTGAATGTGTGGTTTCGGGCTGCCGTTGTTTTTAGCGGCATTGTTGCGGCGACGTTTGTTGCCAACGCCGCGACAATGCCCGATGTCGTCGATGCGGCTTTCGGCGGATATTCCGTATCGCCGCCGACGCCGAGTATTATTTTTGTTTGTCACGGCTTTGGCTGTAAGTACCGGGCTGAGGTAGACCTGACTGCCGGCGATCGAACGCAGCTTGCGCACATCTTGGCGCCAGGGTGGGCGTCTGCGGCGGCGGAGCGTAAGGCGGTCGCAGCAGCAGGTGCGTGGTTCGACCGGCGCATGGCCCCTGTGGCCGGTACAAAAAATCATGTTGCGCGCGCCGGCATGAAATACATGTTCGACACTCAGCAATTTGATTGCATCGACTCCAGCCGGAATACCACGAGCCTTTTGCTAGTGCTCGATCAGCTCAAGCTGTTGCGCTATCACGACGTCGACATTCCCGAGGCGCGTGGATTTATGGTCGATGGGCGGCCGCCGCATGCCACCGCCGTGCTCGTCGAAAAGCCCAATGGTACGAAGTGGTCGATCGATGCCTGGACCGTGGGTTACGGACGAGCGCCTGAAATTATGCCGTTGGCGCTCTGGAAGACGCTGAACTAGAGCCGTCCCTTTGCGGCAAAAAGCGAAACGCCCGCGGCGAGCCGCGGGCGTTATTCGGTTTAGCAGGGGCCGCGAATGAACTTAATCGCGGTGGGCGGCAGTCCAAGCGACGCGCGCGATATCCGATCGGCTGATGCCGATATCGGCAAGCTCGCGATCGCCCAAGCGGGAAAGCTCGCTCAGGCTTTGGTTGTAACGTTTCCACTCCTGGATAAAGCGGACGATTGCAGCAAACATGGTGTCCTTCTTTCTTTCAGTTCCGGCCGATTGCCGGGCTATGATTTCAGGGTGAAAATAGGGATGTTCCGCCGAATGAAAAGCAATAATGTTGCGCTGCAGCTAGGCCGAAAGTGCATAGCTAAAATGGCAAAGAAACAACACAAAATTTGTCTTTTGCACGGTCCTGCAGCGAATCTGGGCCTATTCGATTGCGGCGATGCAAAACGGCCGCTTTAGCGAGTTGAATCGATATAGATCGTGTAGATTGGGCGATCAAAAGCGGGAGGAGTGACCCATGAATTCGCATATCTCGCGCGCCCTGGCGATCGGGCTCGTGCTCGCCTTCGGCGGCCATTCCCCAGCCTCAGCTGCGGAGATCAAGGTCCTTACGGCTGGAGCGTTCAAGCAGGTCGTGCTGGCCCTTGTTCCTGATTTTGAAAAGCAGACTGGCAATAAAGTCATCGTCGACAACGAGACCGCTGGAGCCTTGAAGAAGCGGATCGAAAGCGGCGAGGCGTTCGATGTCGCGATCATCACTCCGGCAGTCATCGACGAACTCGCGGCCACCGGCAGGATTGCGACTGGCAGCCGCGTCAATCTTGCCACCGTCGGCATTGGGATCGTCGTGAAAGAGGGCGCGCCCAAACCTGACATCAGTACCGTTGAGGCGTTCAAGAGCGCATTGCTGGCAGCCAAAACGGTTGCTTACATCGATCCCGCCAGCGGCGGTTCCAGCGGGATATACATCGACAAATTGCTCGAGCGGCTCGGCATTGCCGACCAAATTCGACCGAAGGCAAAACTCAAGAAGGGTGGCCACGTCGCCGAACTTATCGCCAGCGGAGAAGCCGAACTTGGCTTACATCAGATCAGCGAAATCGTGCCTGTGAAGGGCGTTGCGCTGGTGGGCCCATTTCCAAAAGAAATCCAGAATGTCACCACCTATGCGGCGGGTTTGAGTGCTTCGGCGCAAAACAAGGATGCCGCGCAAGCGCTGATCAAAGCGTTTTCAGGTCCTGAAGCCGCTGCGGTTCTCGAATCAAAAGGCATGGAGCCGGCCGGCTAAGGACCGCGAATTTTGGAATTGGCAACAGAAGCGGGGCTGCCCGATCGCCGCGTCGTCATCACCGCGCTGGGTATCGCGCAGATTCTCGCTTGGGGAACATCCTTTTATTTTCCGGCGGTTTTCGCCACGCCGATTGTCGCTGAAACTGGCTGGTCGCTTGGCTTTGTGGTCGGCGGGGCTTCACTAGGCCTGCTGACCGCCGGGCTGATTTCGCCGCAAGTCGGCCGCATTATCGATGCTCGCGGCGGACGGCCCGTATTGTTCGCGAGCTCATTATTTTTCGCTGCCGGCTTGGCCGCGGTGGGCCTTGCGCCTGCGCTGCCGGTTTACTTGTTGGCCTGGGTGCTGATCGGCATTGGAATGGGCACCGGGCTCTATGATGCCGTATTCGCCGCACTTGGACGTATGTACGGCAGCGAGGCGCGCGGACCGATCACCAACCTTACGTTGTTTGGCGGTTTTGCCGGTACGGTCTGCTGGCCACTAAGCGCATTGTTGATCGACCATCTCGGTTGGCGCGGCGCCTGTCTCGTCTATGCCGGCCTTCATCTGATCGTTTCATTGCCGCTACAAATGGCGGTGGTACGTCGCGCGTCAGTGCGGACTTCGGCCACCGACCCACAGGCAAACACGCTATCCACCGCCAAGCCGCCGCGGATTGGCAATGAGACTTTGATTTTTGCGTTGCTCGCGTTGGTGCTGTCGATCGCCGCAGGCATAGGTTCAACCGTGATCGTGCATATGATGATCTTTCTGCAGGCGAGGGGCGTCGAATTCAGCGTGGCGGTCACACTCGCAACGTTGATTGGACCGGCGCAGGTCGGTGCCCGAGTCGTCGAGCGCGTGTTCGGCAGTCGTTATCACCCGATCTGGACCTTAATTGCGGCGTACACCTTGATGGCGGCTGGGTTGCTGCTGCTGTTGCTGTTTGCAGGCTATTCGATCCTCGTGCTGATCATTCTGCTCTATGGCGCTGGTTACGGCATCTCGTGGATCGGGCGGGGAACGTTGCCGCTCGCGCTCTTCGGTCCGGTCCGATTCCCGCGGCTTATGGGAAAACTCGCTTTCCCGAGCTTGATCGTTCAGGCCCTCGCGCCCTCGGCTGGTGCACTCTTGATTGAAACCAGTGGTATCAATCCGACCATCGCCGTATTGACGATGCTCGCATTCATCAATGTGCTGCTGATTGGCGGTCTCTGGTTGCTCTGTCGGATCTCGCCTATTGATGGCTGAGGATCGTCATCTCTGCCGATTGGATTTCTTGCTGGCTTTGTGCCGAACTCAGGGAAAACGCCAACCCGAGCAGCGTTAATGCAAAGATGCTGATGGCGAGGCGAATGAGAAGCATGACACGAATGGCATCCAGTAACGTCAAATGGCGTGTCGTCCGCGAACAATGCCCGATATGAACATCGTCCTAGTCGAACTGCCGCTCCAATAACTCTCGGGACGCGAAAATGTTGCCGCTCCAAATGCTTTATTTTGAAGATCTCTCGGTCGGAATGACCGAGACCCTTTCAAAAGTCATAGACTCGTCGGATGTGGTCGGCTTCGCCGAGGTTACAGGAGACCGTAATCCGATCCATCTTTCCGAGCATTTTGCCGCGAAGACGCCATTTGGCACGCGTATCGCCCATGGTCTGTATACTGCGAGCCTTATTTCCGCGGTGCTGGGCACGCGACTTCCAGGGCCAGGCGCTGTTTACATTTCGCAAACTCTCAATTTTCGTGCTCCAGTGAAAATCGGAGACACCGTCGACGTGAATGTGGCGGTTGCGGAACTTGTGCCCGAAAAATATCGCGCCAGGCTAACATGTACCTGTTCGGTGAGCGGAGATGTCGTGCTCGACGGTGAAGCGTGGGTGAAGGTGCCGTCAAAGGATGCAGGCGGCCGCCCGCTGCCGCGAATTTGAATTAATAAATAGCGTTATGCGCGCGCGGGAAATGGCGCGCAAATGCTGCGGATCGCAACGACAATTTCTTTACAAGCCGGGCTTCAAGCGTCTTTATAAGCCGGGCTTCAAACCGAAAACACAGCGGCGGGTTCCGTCAGGGCGCCGGCATATCGTGAGCTGGCCGTCGGGCGGCGCAACAGGCATTGCTTCATCGAAGGGCACCAGTTCGCCCTCAATCATCCAGCCGCTCGCTGTCGATGAGGTCCGCGTATAGCTTTTGCAATCGTAGTCGCCGCAGCACCATTCGCCGGCGCCGTTTTTAAAGGCTCCGCGATTGACCCAGCTGTCATGCGCAAGTGCAGTGGCGGCAACGAAGAGTGCTGGTATCAACACAAGCAGCAAGCGTCCCAAAGTTCGCAACATCGGTGGCCTCCATGAAACCCCTCCGGCGCAGCGTTACTGTGGCGTTTTAACCGCTCCTCCTCCGTCTCCTGTACAGGTCGACCGCCCGAAGTTGCTCCGTTGCGGTGACTTTGTTTGCACGCAAGCTTTTGATTAGTTGGAACGAATCGACCGAACTCTAAAACGCTAGCACGAACCCACAATTTATGTGTGTAAATTGTGCAGCGCGGTATGCCTGTCATGCAATAACCAAAGCGAATGAATCGTAAGTCTCATTTTATTTGGGCTTGAAATGTTTATTTGCTTTGCGCGCGCTGGAAAAAATTCACAATGCTGAATGGCTGGGACCTTTGGCGCGACCGGCGAGGGCGGGTATCGCCGCTGCGGATCGTCGTACTGGCATTGCTGTTTGTGCCGCTTGCCAAGGCGATATTTCAGGCCGGCGACATCGCGCATAGTGCCCGTCCGCTTAATGAATTGATCCATCGCGCCGGATTCTGGGCGCTGGTATTCCTTGGGGTAACGCTCGCGGTAACGCCATTCCGGCGCATTTTTCGCTACAACAATCTCATCGACGTGCGGCGGATGCTGGGAGTGGGGACATTCTGCTATATCGCAGCGCATCTCACGTTGTTTTTTGCCGATCAAAGTTACAGTTTCGGCAAGGCGTTCCATGAGATTACGCACCGCGTTTATTTGATCATCGGTGGTACGGCGTGGCTTGGGCTCGCGGCTTTGGCCGCGACGTCGACCGACGGAATGGTGCGCCGGCTTGGCGGCGTGCGATGGCGGCGCCTTCATCAGATCATCTACGTCATCGCACTTTTCGCCCTTATCCACTATTTCCAGCAGACCAAAGCCGATGTGACGGTGCCGACATTCGCCGCGAGCTTGTTTCTCTGGTTGATGGCTTGCCGGCTGCTTGCGTGGTGGCAGGATAAAAGCGAGCTGTCCACGCTGAGCCTGTTTGCGCTCGCCGTCGCAGTTTCCGCTCTTACGTTTGCTGGTGAGGCCTTTGGCATCGCATTCGCGTTTCACGTTTCGCCGCAGCGCGTGATCGGCACGATATTTGATTTTGATGTAGGCATCAGGCCGGGTTGGCAGGTTCTCGCCGCGGGTCTTGCGGTCGTTGCGATCGATGCAGCAATATCGCGCTGGAAAAGCCGCGCGCCACAAACACGCGCGGTGGCGGCCGGATAGAAATGACTTTAAAGTCTTGACTATGCCTGCTTACGCTCGGCAACGGAAACCGCGGGAATATCCGCAGCGCGTTTTGGCCACAGCGGCTTGAGATGGCCAGCGGCATTCATGAGCGGATCGACCAGCTCGGCCTTCATTGTGTGTGCGTCCGGATGGTCGCCAAACCCGAACGTAAGCGGCTCGCGCTCTTTCCCGGGCACATAGAGGGTACCGAATATCCAGTCCCAAAGCGCAAGGCACGAGCCAAAGTTCTTGTTGAAGTGCTTCGGATTCGACGAGTGATGCACCTGGTGATGAGCCGGGCTCACGAAAATGCACCCGAGCACACCGCGGAAGGCAATCCACATATGTGAATGTTGCAGGTGTACGTAAGCGTGGATGAACAGCACGAGGATGATGTTGGTGTCCGACAACGCATATTGAAACGCCGTGACGCCGAACATGTAGTTGCCGATGCCGTTCGCAACCGCCGCAGAGAAAGCCAGAATATTGGTGAAGATCCACGTGTAGACCGGGTGCACACGGAAATTTGTAAGCGGGGTCAAAACTTCCGCGTTGTGATGCACCTTGTGGAATTCCCACAGCACCGGGACTTTGTGGCTGAGCCAATGATTGAACCAGTAGCCAAGTTCGTAAGCGAGAAACAGCATCACGGTTATAACCGATCGCGTAACATAGACGGGCAATGTGGATGGTGAAACCGGTCCGAATACTGCGACCAGTCCCGAGATGATGCCGTTCGAGATGAACTGATACGAAAGAATAGCCCATCCGAACATCACGCCGAACACAAAGACGTTGAAGATCAAATAGCCGATGTCGGCCTGGTTCGAACGGCTGCGCAAAATGCGTTTCGGGAATAGCGCGCGGAAAATCGTTTTGACGCGAACGCGCCGGCCGCGTTTCACGCGTTGCCAGACGAAATAGAACGCCGCGATCAGAAACGCCGCCGCAAGCGACGTCAGCGAAAAATGCGAGCCGAGCGAGAACAGCAACTTGCCGATCTGTCCGAAGATAAACGCAATGCCTGGCGTAAAATCCAACGAGACCTCCTGTCGCGACAGGCCAAAGGCACGTCGCCACGGAGCTAAATGTGTGATCGCGCGGTAAATATTGCGTTAGGTGAGGATGGAAACCTGTCGGTTTCGCGCCCTTTCAGGGGGGCGGCGCGGGCGCTTATTGCCGCAAATCGGCGTATTCCGGGTGCCGGTCCATATAGGCCTTCACGAACGGGCAGATGGGAACAACTTTCAGCCCCTCGGCGCGGGCGGTGTCGAGGACGCCGCGGACGAGTACAGAACCGACGCCGTGGCCTTCGAGCTCTTTCGGCACTTCGGTGTGCAAGATCGTAAGCACGCCATCCGACCGCTTGTAATTGGAAAAGGCAATATGCCCGTCGGCATCGAGTTCGAAGCGGTGGCGTTCCCTGTTGTCGCGAACGTTACTGGCCATTGTCACGGTCTTTGCACAATCCTGGTCTAGCCGTAAATCGGTTCCCACCGCAAATTTTACAAGGTGATCTATGCCCAATCTTACGCTCTATCACGCTTCGCCCTCGCGCTCGTCGGTTGCTCTGTGGATGCTGGAAGAAATCGGCCAGCCTTACGACCTCAAGCTCATCACGTTGAGCGCAGGCGAAAACATGAAACCGGAATACCTCGCCATCAACCCGATGGGCAAGGTTCCCGCGCTCAAGCACGGCGACACCGTGATCACCGAACTGGCGGCGATCTGCACGTATCTTGCCGACGAATTTCCTGACAAGAAGCTCAATGTGCCGGTCGGGACGCCGCGACGTGGCGTCTACCTGAAATGGTTGTTTTTCGGGCCGGGTTGCCTGGAGTCTGCGGTAATCGACCGCGCCGCTCCGCGCAAGGAAGACGCGCGCCGCGCCATGCTCGGCTACGGTGATTTTGACACGACGATGAACGTGATCGCCAAAGCCGTTGAAAAGGGTCCCTGGCTGATGGGCGAGCAGTTCACGGCCGCAGATGTCGTCATCGGCGCGAACATTCGCTGGGGCATGATGTTCAAGATGATCCCCGAGCGTAAGGAGTTTGCCGATTACGCTGCGCGCATTGCGGCGCGGCCGGCAGCGCAGCGCGCCGAAGCGAAGGACAAGGAGTTGGCTGCGAAGGCGGCATAGCGTCCGCCCTCCACCACACAATGGCGTCCCCGCGAAAGCGGGGACGCATACTTCGTAGTTTGCCGATAATGCACGGCGTATGGA
>JBATYN010000262.1:0-7208 GCA_049674125.1 Pseudolabrys sp.
GCTCGAGCCGCGTTCAGGACGCGCGCGGCAGCTGGTGGTTTTCCTGCACGGCTATGGCGCCGACGGCAACGACCTGATCGAGATCGGCCGCGCCTGGCAAGGCCTGTTGCCCGATGCAGCTTTCGTGTCGCCGCATGCGCCGCGCCCGTGCGGACAGGCACCGGTCGGCCGCGAATGGTTTCCGCTCACGTTCCGCAATCCCGACGAACGCTGGACCGGCGTCAACCAGGCGGCGCCGATCCTCGAGAGCTTTCTCGATGCAGAACTCAATAGGTGCGACCTTCCGCCCTCGGCGCTGGCGTTGGTTGGTTTCAGTCAGGGCACGATGATGGCGCTTCACGTCGGCCTGCGCCGTGCGGTCGCCCCTGCGGCTATTGTCGGCTATTCCGGCATGCTGGTGATGCCGGAGAATGGCGATCCCAGCGCCTTCACTGCCGAAATCCGCAGCCGGCCGCCCGTCCTGCTGATTCACGGCGATGCGGACGAACTGATTCCGGTTCGCGCGCTATTTCATGCGGCGCAAAGCCTGGCCGCGCTGGAGGTGCCGTCGGAATGGCACATCTCCGCGGGAATCGGCCATGGCATCGATCAGGAAGGGCTGCGCCACGGCGGCGAATTCCTGACGAGGTGCTTTGCGCGCCGTAAATAGCAGACTTGCGGGTAACTCCCCGTTCCGGCTTCACAATCCTGTCACGCTGCCCTATTACTAGCGCGTTAGCTGCGTGGCGGCAGCGTTCCAAGGAGGTCGAGGAGCGTCGCTTGAACGTGCACGTTTCGCCTGCTGGTTTTCCGGCCCTGGTGCTCAACGCGGATTTTCGACCGTTGAGCTATTACCCGCTGTCGCTGTGGTCCTGGCAGGACGCGATCAAGGCGGTCTTTCTCGAGCGCGTAAACATCGTCGCCAATTACGACCGGGCGGTGCACAGCCCGTCCTTCGAGATGAAGCTGCCGAGCGTAGTTTCACTCAAGACCTTCGTAAAACCCTCAACGCATCCCGCCTTCACGCGCTTCAACGTTTTCCTGCGCGACCGCTTCTCCTGTCAGTATTGCGGTGACCGCGACGACCTGACCTTTGACCATCTCCTGCCGCGGTCGCGCGGCGGCCATACCACATGGGACAACGTCGTGGCCGCATGTTCGCCCTGCAATTTACGCAAAGGCAACTTGACGCCGAACGAGGCCAGGATGTTTCCGTCGCAAATGCCGTTCCAGCCGACCGTCCATCATCTGCACAGAAACGGACGATTATTCCCGCCGAACTATCTGCACGAGAGCTGGCTCGACTATCTCTATTGGGATACCGAACTCGAGCCGTAAGGCAGCAAACCGGTTTCAGCATTGGAGTTTGTCATGATCGATACGCTGCAAAACCGTGGCGGCGGGCGAACAGCGTTGTTCTCTATTTTCTTATTGCTCGGTGCGTTCGCCATTCAGACGGCATCCGCCCAGCAAGCACCCCCCTCTGCGGGCGCGCCCGATCCAAAACTGATCGAAGACCTGGTCGCCGCCAACCGGATCCTTGCCGACCAGGGGCTCCTAGATGGCTGGGGTCACGTTTCCGTTCGGCACGATCGCGACCCTAACCGTTTTCTGATGGCGCGGGGGATGGCAGCCCAACTTGTCACCGCACAGGATATTATCGAATTCGATCTTGATAGCCGTCCTGTCGACACGCACGGTTTGCCGATGTCGGCGCTATTCACCGAGCGTTACATTCATGGCGAGATTTACAAATTACGCCCCGATGTCATCGCGATCGTGCACACGCATGCCCCCTCGCTTATCCCGTTCGGTGTCACGAAAGTGCCGTTGCTGCCGATGTATCACCGCTCGGCCTTCATCAGTTTCGGAATTCCGGTTTTCGAAATTCGCGAGCGCGGCGGCATGACCGACATGCTGATTCGCAATGCAACTCTCGGCCGCAACCTCGCAGAGGCCCTTGGTGACCATCCCGCCGCTTTGATGCGGGGCCATGGCGCAGTCATTACAGGACCATCGCTCCCGCGCGTGGTGGGGCGTACCATTTTCCTCGCGCTCAACGCCACGCTCCAGGCTCAGGCCATGAGCATGGGGACACCGATCACCTACATGGATCCGGAGGAAGCGCGCAAAATCGAGGAGCGCGAAGGGCACGGACTTGCCCGCACTTGGGAAGGGTGGAAGCAGAAGGTGATGGCGAAGCCGTGAAAAATTACCCGCCTGGCAGCATTCTCTGAAGGACGTGATCGCGGCGAATGAAATAGTGGTAGAGGCCGCCCGCGATGTGCAGCCCGATCAGCGTCAGCATTCCATAGTAAGCAAGCAGGCTACGCACGTCGCCGGTCCAGCGCCAGCCCGGGGCGCGCGTGCCGACGGGTTTCAGAAATTGCAGCCCAAACATCACAATCGGCTTGCCGCGCCATGAGGCGCTGATCCAGCCCAGGATTGGTACCACGAACAGCAGCACATAATGCAGCCAATGCACGATGCGCGCGGTTTGGGTTTGCCACGGCGGGATACCATCGAGCGGCGCAGGCTCGCCGTGGGTCGTGCGCCAGATTAGGCGAACAATGGCCAGCACAAGAATGATGATGCCAAAGGTAAAATGAAGGCTGATCAGCGTGGTTAACGGTGTGTTGCGCCCGATATGCGGCATAGTCCATGCGACGACAAATTGCGCAATCAGGAGCGCCACGATCAGCCAATGCAGGACTTTGGCAGTCGAAGTATATCCGTCCGGTTTAGGCATCTGTCATCACGCCTTGTATTGGATCGAATCTCGCCTATATGCGTTGAAGCGGTGATGTTGAGCCCAAATGCTCCGTCATCGAGCGGCCACGAATATGCAACGGGCGACGCCGGATGTACGCGCGCCTTCGCATTTCGTGGTCGTCAGTGTTTTTAGGGGGCCTCAAGCTCTGGTCTTCAGCCGCTCCTTGTCATAACCCGCGACACGCTTGTAGCTCTCCGATAATGCGATGAGCTCTTCGCGGCTGATGACGTCATCAATGTTCTTGAACGGCTTGTCGCCCGTGCGGCGGTAGACTTCGTGCAGGATCGCGTCAGGAGGCGCCTTGCGATTCGCCAACACTACCTCGCTGGTTGCCGGAAGACGTTTCGCCTCATAGACCTTGAGCGCGGCAACCGGATCGGCAGCGGTGGAAACCGCGTCGGCGAGTGCGCGGCAATCCAGAATGGCTTGTGCCGCACCATTGGCACCGCGCGGATACATCGGATGGGCCGCATCGCCAAGGAGCGTCAGGCGGCCAAAACTCCAGCGCGGCAATGGATCCTGATCGACCATCGGATATTCGAGGATGGCGTCAGAGCTGGCGATAAACTCCGGTACATCAAGCCAATCGAAATGCCAGTCTGCCATTGCCGGCAGAAAGTCTTCCAATTTCCCACGCCTGTTCCAATCGCGCGCCTGATATTGCGGCGTCTCGATATCGCACACCCAATTCACGAGCTGGCGCCCCGCGGCGTCCACATTGTCGCGAATTGGATAGATCAGGAGCTTCGCCGGATGATGCCAGCCGACGCGGATCATGCTGGCGCCGGACAGGAACGGTTTCCAGCGTGTGACGCCGCGCCACATATTGATGCCGGAGTATTTCGGCGGTCCTTCGTTCGGATAAAGTTGTTTTCGCAGTACCGAGTGGATTCCCTCGGCGCTGATCACCACGCTGCCTTTTTGCGACGGCAGCGGCTTGCCGTTCACATCCTCGAAATGCGCAATTGCTTCCGGCCCGTCGTGCTCAACGCGGGTACATCGCCAGCCGGTGATAACTTTGTCCGCGCCCGCGCGCTTTACGAAAGCATCGAGCAGAACCATTTGCAGATCGCCGCGATGAATCGAAAACTGCGGCACGTCGTAGCCGGCAAAACGGCCGGCCGGCTCGCTGTAGATGAATTGGCCGAAGCGATTGTAGAAACAATATTCACGAGTCGTGACGGCAACTTTGGCTAGCGCATCTTCCAATCCCAATGCGCACAATTCGCGCGAGGCGTGGGGTAGAATATTGATACCGACGCCGACCGCCGTGAGTTCCGGAGCGGCCTCAAAGAGGCGGCAGGCAATACCGGCTCGATGCAACATCAGACCGAGGGTTAAGCCGCCGATGCCGGCTCCAATGATCAGAACTTCCATGCTGTTTTATTCCCGTATGAAAAGCCGTTTACATTCTAGTCGGATGAGTTACTGCGCGCGAGTGAAGCCTTGACGCCCCAGGCCGCGATGGCCGCAAGAAACAGTGACACCAACGCGTCGTAGCCGGCCAGCGAAATCCCGAGGAAGCGCCATGCCGCCTCATCACATCGCACGATTTTGATGTCCTGAAGTTGCTTGAGCAAATTGCCCGCCGAACCAAGACTGTTAATTGGGCCGGAACAATCTGTTGGGCCTGCCCAGAATTTCCATTCAACCCCGGCGTGATAGATGGATAGTCCGGTATTCCAGAGCATGACCGCAGTAATAACCGCAAAACCAGCAATCATCACCTTGCTCGAAGCGCCATGATTGGAGCCAAGCCAAAGTAGTGCTGCAAGCGGCACGCTAACGTAAAAGGCGTTTCGCTGATCGAGGCAGAGCGGGCACGGTGGGTAGCCAAGGACGTACTGAAAGAAAAAGAAGCCGCAAATCGTGAGACTGCCGACAATTGTTACGATTGCCGCAGCCGAGAATGGCGGGTCGCGACGGATCAGTTCTATTAAATTGGTCATTGCGCGCGCCGATCGTCCATCGATCCGGTTATTGGGTGGTGCCGGTGGTCGGGGTCGAACCGACACTCCTTTTGGGAACACGATTTTGAGTCGTGCGCGTCTGCCAATTCCGCCACACCGGCTTCAAGGTAGCTATAGCGGCAACTCCCTATACAGCCAAACAAAAATGCAGCCCTTTGAGAGCACCCGTCCGCGACGTAAGATCGGCCAACGGGATACGCCGTTTCAAGGAGTCGAAGATGAACGAAGACGCGCTGAATACCTCATTGCGCAAATTTCTCAAGACGGTTGGCGTCACGTCGCAACGCGAAATTGAAAAGGCCGTGCGGGCTGCGGTCTCTGACGGACGGCTCAAGGGCAATGAAGCCCTGCCGGCACAGATGATCCTCACCATCGGCAAAGTTAGCCTTAACTACAAGATCGAGGGCACGATCGAATTGGCGTAGCGGTCTGCGCGATCAAAGGCCGGCCAGCGCCCTTTTATAGTAGGAAAGGTCGAGATATTTGTCCGGCGCACTCGGCGTGCCACCCTCATACTGGGCACGCAGTTTGAGGACATTCTTGACGCCTTCAATATCAATCGCACCATCGGGGCTAAAATCATCCTTGGTGCTGTCATAAGCCAGACCCGCGATGTCTGGGGGCAACTTTAGCCGCTCAGCAAGCAGCGCGACGGCCTCTGTTCTGTTTTTCGGATCGAGACCCCAACGCCTTCCTTCGACATAAGCTTGCAAATATTTGACCAGAATGTCGGCGTTCGCTGCACCCCAAGGCCGCAGCACGAACGCGGATGTTCCTTGATATGCGCCGAGCGCCGCGGCGGCTGTACCCATATCCTTGAGGCCCACCTTCTCCGCCCGAACCGAGAAGGGTGGATTTAACATAGCGGCGACCATGGTCTTGTCTTTGGTCATTGCCTCCAGGCGAAACCCCGTCCCGCCCACGGATTTGACCTCGTAGTCGCCTTTGTTGAGACCCTTCTGCCGCAGCATTTCGTAAAGCTGGAAAGCGTAGGCGGTGTTGATCGCGTCGACGACAACGGTTTTGCCTTTGATGTCCGCCAGCGTCTTGATGTCGGGCTGTACGACGAGATGATTGAAACTGTTGTCGCCACCGAGCACAACCGCGATGTCGGCATTAGCTTTGTCTTTGAGCGCAAACGCATTGTCGATCGCCGAATGCGCGATTTGGTAGCGGCCCTCAGCTAACCCGTTGCGTAGCTCATCCGAATTCGGTGTGAACTTGATATCGACGTCGAGCCCACGCTTGGCGTAGAAGCCTTTAGCCTGCGCCGCAAACATCGGCAGGTTTTGCACCCCCGGAAAAACAATAACCGTGAGCTTGCTGTCCTCTGCGCGCAGTCCCTGGGGCATCGCAGCGATAGCAAAGACTGCCGCGAACGCGGCGACCAAACGCTTCATCATGCTTTGCTCCCGACGACTTTGCTTATGTGGTTTATAACACCGGCTCGGCCGCTGCATTCCTCCGGCCAAACGCTGCTTCCATCTCGCGCCGCACCTTAACTGCCGGATCGTTGGAATCGCAGGAGACGTCAGACCATCGAATTGCCTGCCCTTCGGCGATATCGCACTTGAGCTTCACGTTATGCGCGAGGCCAAGCGGCAACAATTCACGTTCAAGCGAAAATTCGGCCGGCGTCTGCTTTCCCCAAACGCAGAAGCCGCCCTCGCCGTCCAGGATCTCGCCAGCCTTCAGGCCGCGTTTTGCGGTTGCCACGACGTCGGAGCGGAAGCCGTTTGGCGCCCCGGTCGGTTCCTTTCGCAACGCTGCGCTGGCGACCGAAATGCCCAACTCCAGGCCGATCATATGGATTGGCCGGTAAAGCGCGGCGTATTTCCCGCTTTTGTCCGGCAGCATCGCGTATTCCTTGAAACAGCGGCGCGCATATTCGGTGTCACCCTCGAACACCACGTAGGTGCCTAGCGCAAGATGATGCGGCACGTCGCGGCCGTCGCGGTACACCGATGATGTTACCTCGGTAACACCTGCTTTTTCGAGTGTGCCACCGTCGCTCTTGGGCTTGCAGATGTCAGCGAGCTCGAAGCGCGTGGCCGACGGAAAGCCAAGACCATTCGTTTGTGGCACCAGACCAGTCGCATTGCAGACCGCTGTCATCTCGATACCGGATTTCGTGCCGTCGACGAACGAGTTGAACATTTTTGGATTGATCGACTTGCGATCAGAGATGTTCAGATATTTGTCGAGAATATCCCAGACATTGTCCGGGTTGGACTTGTGATAGTGCGGCTGATAGCGCGTACCCTTACCTGCGCAAATCACCTTAAAGCCGGCCGCCCGCGCCCAATCGACATGCTCGCAAATCAGTGCCGGCTGATCGCCCCACGCGAGCGAATAGACTACGCCCGCCGCCTTGGCGCGCCGCGCCAGCAGCGGCCCCGCCAACGCATCGGCTTCGACGTTGACCATGACTATATGCTTGCCGTTGGCGATGGCGCTAAGTGCGTGATGAATGCCCGCGGCCGGCA
>JBATYN010000263.1:0-2469 GCA_049674125.1 Pseudolabrys sp.
CGGTTGTCTGGGCCAACCTGAATTCGAAGATTTATCATTTCGCGGGCAACAAGGATTACGGCAACACGAAATCCGGCGCCTACATGTGCGAGACGGATGCGACCGGTCAGGGAATCCGCGCGGCTAAAAACGAGAAGCATCCCTGATCGCGAAAGGCGAAAAACATTCTTGAGCGGATGACGCGCCGTCGGGCCGCGTGCGCGGCGCTGCGTTCATCGCTACTGCTGTGGAGGTTGATATGGGTCTCTGGGATCAGCTTGGCGGCTCGCTGAAGGAAGCTCTTGGATCTGCGGCGGCTGCCGAAACGCCCGCTTTGATTTCAGCGATCTTGGCGAAAACGAACCTCGGCAGCCTGCAAGGCCTCGCCGACCAGCTTCAGCAAGGCGGCCTGGGCGACCAGGTGAAATCCTGGCTGAGCAATGGCCCCAACATGAAGGTAACGCCCGAGCAAATTCAAGCCGCGCTGGGAAACGAGCAGGTGAAACAGCTCGCGCAGCGTTTCGGCGTTCCGGTCGATGAAGTGCTCAAGTTGCTGGCGACGCACGTCCCCGCTGCTGTCGACCAAGCGAGCCCGAACGGAAAGATCCAGAAAACCTGAACGGCCGCCCGCCGGGGCGGGCCGATCAATGCTTCCGCGCGTCGACGCGGAAGCCAACGATGGTCTGTTCGCCGAGCGATTTTGCGGCCTCTAGCCGGTGCAGGCCCTCGACCAGTACGAAACGCGCGCCGTCCGGCCGCACCAGGATTGGCGTCTTCTGGCCGTCCGTGAGCATGCTTTGCGCGATCTCCTCGACACGCTTTGGATCGAGCGTGGCCCGCCGCTTGACCGGCACATAGATCGTGTCGACCGGAAAATTCTCGCGTTTCATCATGCTCGCGAACCGTAGCATGTTTTGAGGCGCTGATCCGCCCTTAGCGCCGACCCCACATCTGAAAGCGCGTGCCCTTTTTCTACGCGGGCATCGTCCCTACATCCCGATCAGCGTCTGGGAGATACTGCTGTAATGCCGGAACCGCTCATCGTCGTTATTCCGCACCGCCTAGGCAAAGACGAGGCCCTGCGCCGTATCAAGGATGGGATCGGTCGCGCGAAGGCCGAGTTCGCTTGGCTGCTGTCGCTGGAAGAAGAGACGTGGACCGGCGACCGTCTGACGTTCCGCGCGTCGGCGCTCGGCCAGCGCGCGTCTGGCTTCATTGATGTCTACGAGGGCGCCGTACGGCTCGAGGTCACGCTGCCATGGCTGCTCGCGCGCTTCGCGCATGCTGCGCAACGGGTGATCGGCCAGAAGGGCCAGTTGATGTTGGAAAAGAAGTAGCCTTTCTCGGCACCCCGGCCCGTATTAATTCCCCAATAAGAGCACCCAGTAACGATGGCCATTCCCGCCCTCCGCCGAGGCGAGGCCGTAACTCGTCACGTCCCGCCGTAGCATGTTGGCGCGGTGGCCGGCGGACTTCGCCCACATGCGAATGACGCAGTCTTCCGTCGCACAACCGAACGCAACGTTTTCAGCGGCTGGCCCGGCGTCGAGTGAGACCCGTTGACGGAAGCCGGAGTGGTCGAGCCGCTGTCGCGCGGCGAGGTCGCGTGCATGGCTGGAGGCGGCGCCGGAAAGCGTGCCGCTCATCGACAAGGGTCGGAGCCCATGCTGCGCGCGGAAGGAATTGAGATCGAGCCCGAGCGCCGGAGAAATGAAAATGGCGCACGACATGCCGGTCACGAGAGCGGTAACCAGATCCCGCATCTTCATGATGCAAGAATAGCATTGCGGCGGACAGATGTCCGCTTAGGACCGTCACTAGAGGTCATCGGCGCGAGACGACGCGAGGGGCTTCAAGACAGGTGGCGGCGCGCGCGCAGAGGCGACGGCGGTTTCCACCAGCAGGCATAGGAGATGTAATCTCCATATTCACGATGAATGCTCGTGATGACCGCGTACTTATTGAACTGGCTGCAATTGGCTTGCGCGGTGTCGAGCGCCATCTCCTCGGCTTCCGGTGACCACGGAATGATGCCGCCGACGTCGTTGCCCTTTGGGCCGTAAACGCCGACGCACGCAGCGAGCATCAAACCGAGCGCGACCACCAGCACTGCCTGCCTTTTCATAATGCGCTCCCAGCCCCTGCGTATCTTCAGCCCGATTCGATTTATGCTAAAAGCTTGCCGCGGAATACGCCAGCCCTCTCGAGGCGGGTCCGGCTTCTGGCGGGCAGACGGAACGACGGGGGAGTTTCGTGATGAAAGGTGTTATTCCGGTTGCGCCGGCTGCAGACGTAACACTGGGCCCGCGGCCCACGGCAAAACGCTCGATCCTGCTTGCACTTGCAGTGGCGGCCCTGGGATTTGGGGTCAGGGCGGACGATGCGAACATATGTCTTGGTGCCGATTTCGATGCCCAACGCCCGCTTATTGCCGCAAAAATAACGGCTCGCCCGCACGTTTACTTAATCAAGGGTGCGGACGATGACCCG
>JBATYN010000264.1:0-3276 GCA_049674125.1 Pseudolabrys sp.
ACCGGGAACCGCAAGCGCGATCGGCCAAACTGCGGCGCGTCCGGGCTTGTTCGGCGGCGGATTGTTCGGTGGGCTCGCGGCCGGCTTCCTTGGTGCCGGGTTATTTGGACTGCTGTTTGGGCATGGGCTCTTCGGCGGCATGGGCGGCTTTGCTTCAATGCTTGGGCTGGTACTGCAAATCGGCTTGATCGTCATCGTCGCGCGTTTGCTGTTTGCCTGGTGGCAGCGCCGCAACCAGCCCGCATACGCGGCCGCGCATCCGGCCACCGGTCAATCCTTCAGTGGTCTCGGCGGCATGTTTGCAGCGAATACGCCCACCGCGGGCGAGCCGCTCATGATCGGTAAACCGGACTTCGACGCATTTGAACATTTGCTCGGCGAGGTCCAAGCGGCTTATTCGGCGGAGGATCTCAACGCGCTGCGTGCGAAGGTGACGCCGGAGATGTTGTCTTATTTTTCCGAGCAGCTCGCTGAAAATTCGAGCCGTAGTCTTGTGAACAAAATCAGCGACGTGAAGCTCGAGCAAGGCGATCTTGCGGAGGCCTGGCGCGAAAACGGTGTTGACTACGCGACCGTCGCAATGCGCTTTGCGCTCACCGACAGTATGGTCGAACGTGCAAGCGGGCGCACGGTTGAAGGCGGGACGCCAAGCGAGGTCACCGAACTGTGGACCTTTATGCGCGCGCGTGCAGGCAGCTGGCTTTTGTCGGCGATCCAGCAGTCATAAGAAATCTCAAGTTTCGCTTTCGGCGGGCTCGGCCACTTTCGATGCGGCGTTGGCACTCACGCCGGGCGTTATTTGCGTTGCCCGTATGCGGGCATCGAGCCACGTATCGAACTTTACACCAACTTCCCGGGGCTTGCGCCATATCACACGGCATTCGCGCCGCGCCGTGCCATTTTCCGCCAAGAACAGCACGAAGCTGTCTGGGACAGCGTCAACATCGTGGACGTTGATACGCGCACCTCTGTCCGAAATATCGGATACCGCGCAGTCGCACCGCTCGCCGCTCTCAAGCATCAGCCATGCGTCGCGACGCATCCGATGGCGCGTCGCTTTTCGTTTGTCTCCGCGCATGTCGCCCCACCGCCGCCGCATTTAATTGGCGCGGCTCCATTTTCAGAATCTATTAAGACTCGATTCGAGGTCGCCCATAATGCTAACGACTTGCTGTTACGAATTCATAAAACGTTATCTGAAATCGGCAATCGGCGGCCGAACCGTTGACGATCCGGCGAAATCCGTCTATGTCGCCGCCCGCAACCTGGTTTTCGGCCTCAACTTGCTGCCACGCTCCCGGTTTTGGGCTGCGCTCAAGTGAACTCCCAAAAACTTGGCTTGTGACCGCCAACGCGATCAGCGCGAGGGCGTTCAACAGGAAGCGTGAAAGGAAACTCTTGATGCCTGTCGGAACTGTAAAATTTTTCAATACGCAAAAGGGCTACGGCTTCATTCAGCCGGACGATGGCTCGAAGGACGTGTTCGTACACATCACCGCAGTGGAACGCGCCGGCTTGCGTTCGCTGAACGAGGGCCAGAAGGTCAGCTTCGAAATCGTAACCGAGCGCGGCAAGCAGGCCGCCGGCAATTTGCAGCCGGTCTGACGTTCCGTGATCGTTTGCCAATGAAGTCGAAGCCCGGCGGTGACGCCGGGCTTTTTCGCGTTTCACGGAATAAAGTATTGCATCTCGACGAGCCTTGGCGGGACACTGCCGGCATAGGGGAGAAATCAACATGGACATCATTGCTTGCGGATCGCGGCCCTCACGCCGTATGGGAGCGCCGAGTTTCACCGGCGCAGTATGGCAGGACCCGGTCATTCAAGCGCCGGATCCGGCGCGTATTCGGTCGGCTTGGGTGCGCTTTGAACCTGGCGCACGCACCGCCTGGCACACACATCCGCTCGGACAGACCCTTTGCATCACATCAGGGATAGGCCGGGTGCAGACCTGGGGTGGCCCAATCCGTGAAATTCGCGCCGGCGACACCGTGTGGATTCCCCCCGACGAAAAACATTGGCACGGCGCGACGGCCGAACACGGCATGGAACACATTGCTATGCAGGAGGCGCTAGGCGGTGAGCACGTCACTTGGCTTGAGCCGGTGACCGACGCGCAATATTCCGGAAAGCCCGGCTGAGTTGCGACATCAACGCTGCGTGAACACGGAATAGATTTTTAGACCCGGGGTTCACACGCCTATGGCAAGGCAACGGGCCTTGGCCGATGCCGGGAGGTAATAAGATGACGGTTATTCGGATGGGCGCGCCGCTTGCGGCGTGTCTTGCGGTCCTTTGTGTCGCGCCTGCGCAAGCGCAACAAGCGAATATGTCATTCTTCGTGACCAGCGCGGGCCCCGGGAAAGGTGCCGATCTGGGCGGAATCGCTGGCGCAGACCGGCAATGCCAGTCGCTCGCGCAATCGGCCGGCGCGGGCGCCAAGACTTGGCACGCTTATCTGTCCACGCAAGGCGCGGGTGCAGTAAATGCGCGCGACCGCGTCGGCAAGGGTCCATGGATGAACCCAAAAGGTGTCGTCGTTGCTACCAGCGTCGATGATTTGCACAGCGCCAACAACAAGCTCGGCAAGCAAAACAATCTTTCGGAAAAAGGCGAGGTCATCAACGGCCGCGGTGACACGCCGAACCGTCACGACATTCTGACCGGCTCGACGGCGGAAGGTAAAGCCTTTCCGCCCGACAAGGACATGACCTGCAACAATTACACAAGCAGCACACAAGGCGCCGTCATGCTCGGCCATAACGACCGACAGGGTTTGCGTGACGACGACGCATCCAAGTCATGGAACTCATCGCACCCATCGCGGGGCCCCGATGGCGGCTGTTCGCAGGCCGATCTGCGCAGTACGGGAGGCGACGGGTTGCTTTACTGCTTCGCGACGAACTAGTTAGGGCAAAGGAAAGCGACGGAAAGTTACGCCGGCGGCCGTTTCCGGTGCAAGCAGGTTAAGACGCTGCGATCCAGTGCGCTTAAAATCGTCATGGCCGGGCTTGTCCCGGCCATCCACGTCTTGCTTCAATGCCGAAAGAACGACGTGGATGCCCGCGACGAGCGCGGGCATGACGCCGCGAATGGGTGCCGCCATGCGCTATCAGCTTTTCTATTGGCCTGAGATTCAGGGCCGCGGCGAATTCGTCCGCCTTGCACTTGAGGACGCCGGTGCCGCCTATGATGACGTGGCGCGCAAGCCCGGCGGCATGAATCGCATGATGGCGATGATGAACGGCGGACGCGAGAAACGTCCGCCGTTCGCGCC
>JBATYN010000265.1:0-4143 GCA_049674125.1 Pseudolabrys sp.
GCCGACAGCTGCACGCGACTGGACGACTCGATTGCGGTGGCTGCGCTTTTCCGTTGCCTTGTGCGTGCGCTCGACCGGGATCGTGCACTCAATGCCGGTTTTGACCGCGTCGGCCGCGCCATCACACAAGAAAACAAATGGCACGCCCAGCGCTACGGCATTGGCGCGACATTTGTCGAGCCGTTTTCCCGTTCCCCACTCACGCTGCGAGAATGGCTAGATCAAGTGATCGATTTCATCGACGCTGATGCCAGCGCGCTCGGCTGCACGGCGGAGATCAAGCACCTCCTTGCCATCGCGGCTCACGGCACGAGCGCCGACCGCCAGATTGAGATCTTCGGTAAGGCCAAGGCCGCCGGCCGCAGAAGGTTAACGGCGCTCAAGGAGGTGGTTGATTGGGCAGCCGCCGAAACCCAGGCACACTGCGCCACGAAAACCTGAATCCGAGCCCGCTTCCGGGCTTCCCCTCGGCGCCGCAGCCACCTATAAAGCGCCACAGTTTCACGCGCACCAAACCCAAGCGCGGGCCGGGCGGGGACCCATGGCGAAGACGATCTACATTCTCAATGGACCGAATATGAACCTGCTCGGAACACGCGAGCCGGAGAAATACGGGCGCGCGACTCTTGGCGACGTCGAAAAACTTTGCCGCGCGACCGCCAAGCAGTCCGGCTTCGACATCGTCTTCCGGCAGTCAAATCGCGAAGGTGAACTGGTCGATTGGATTCAGGAAGCCTACGCCAAGAAGGCCTCGGGTATCCTCATTAACGGTGCCGGCTACACGACAACGTCGATCGCTATTATGGATGCACTTCTCGCCGTGAAATTGCCGGTGATCGAGGTGCACGTCACCAACATTCACGCGCGCGAAAGCTTCCGGCAGAATTCGTACATATCGAAGGCGGCCAAGGCGGTGATCGCCGGCTTCGGTATCGAGGGCTATGCGTTGGCGATCACCGGCCTCGCCGGATTGCTCGGCGCGAAGCAAAAAGGCTGAGCGCCACGCAATGGCAAAACCGCCAAAGACCATCATCGATCGTGAATTAATCCACGAGCTCACTAAGCTACTGGATGAGACTGGCCTGACCGAGATTGAAATCGAGCAAGAAGGCAAACGCGTGCGCGTTGCTCGCGGCGCGGCGGCATCGGCCGCCCCCGCTGCACTCCGTGTCGAAGTGGCGCCGCAGGCAGACGCCATCATCAAGCCGCTCGATCCATCGAAGCACCCCGGCGTGGTGATCTCGCCTATGGTTGGCACCGCCTATGCCTCGCCCGAGCCCGGCGCCAAACCTTTCATCGATATCGGAAGCAAAGTTAAAGTTGGCGATACGCTCCTGGTCGTAGAAGCAATGAAAACCATGAACCAGATTCCGGCCTCACGCGCCGGCACTGTGGTGCAAATTCTGTTTGAAGACGGCCAGCCGGTCGAGTTCGGCGAGCCACTGGTGATCATCGAATGACGGCTGATCAGCCGGACCGACGCGATGTTCGATAAAATCCTGATCGCAAACCGCGGCGAAATCGCCCTGCGCGTATTGCGCGCTTGCAAGGAACTCGGCATTCCGACGGTGGCGGTGCATTCCACTGCGGATGCCGACGCCATGCATGTGCGATTTGCGGATGAAAGCGTCTGCATCGGCCCACCCGCCGCAAAAGACAGCTATCTCAATATCCCCGCCATTCTATCGGCCTGCGAGATCACGGGCGCGGATGCAGTGCATCCCGGTTACGGGTTTCTATCGGAGAATGCGCGTTTTGCAGAAA
This sequence comes from Pseudolabrys sp., assembly GCA_049674125.1. Taxonomy (GTDB): domain Bacteria; phylum Pseudomonadota; class Alphaproteobacteria; order Rhizobiales; family Xanthobacteraceae; genus Pseudolabrys. Next base: position 1,765 of record JBATYN010000265.1, read on the forward strand.
TCCTTACCGACCACGGCGTGCAATTCATCGGCCCAAAGCCGGAACACATTCGCCTGATGGGCGACAAGATCGAAGCGAAGCGCACCGCGAAGAAACTCGGCATTCCGGTTGTGCCCGGCTCGGAAGGTGGTGTGGGCTCCGACCCGGAGGCGACCAAAATCGCGGGCGATATCGGCTATCCGGTTCTTATCAAAGCGGCAGCCGGCGGCGGCGGCCGCGGGATGAAAGTTGCGCACTCGGCAGCCGATTTATCGGTCGCTCTCTCGACTGCGCGTGCCGAAGCCAAGGCCGCTTTTGGCGACGATGCAGTCTATATCGAAAAATATCTCGAGCGGCCCCGCCACATCGAAATTCAGGTGCTTGGTGACGGCAAGGGAAATGCGATTCATCTTGGTGAACGCGATTGTTCGCTGCAACGGCGGCACCAGAAAGTTTGGGAAGAAGGTCCCTCGCCCGCTCTCAACGCCAGCGCGCGCGACGCCATCGGCGAGACGGTGGCCCAGGCAATGCGTGATATCGGCTATCTCGGCGTCGGAACTGTCGAATTCCTCTATGAGGATTCCCAGTTCTATTTCATCGAGATGAACACGCGCATACAGGTTGAGCACCCGGTGACAGAAATGATCACCGATATCGACCTCATTTTCGAGCAAATCCGTGTTGCTGCGGGCGGCAACCTCGCAATCAAACAAAGCGACGTTAAATTTGACGGCCACGCTATCGAGTGCCGGATCAATGCCGAAAACCCGGTTTCTTTTCGCCCGTCACCGGGCAAAATTTTGCACTATCATGCGCCTGGCGGTCTCGGTGTGCGTATCGATTCAGCGGTGTACCAAGGCTACACCATTCCGCCGTATTATGACTCACTTGTCGGCAAGCTGATCGTGCACGGAAAAACGCGCACCGAATGTCTGATGCGTTTGAAACGCGCCCTCGATGAAGTGGTGGTTGATGGCATCGAAACGACACTGCCGCTCTTCCGCGCGCTTGTGCGCGAGAAGGACATTATCGACGGCAACTACCACATCCACTGGCTAGAGCAATTCCTCGCACGCGGCGGCATGGAACCCTAGGCTTGCGAGCCAGCTCCGGTGAGCCGCGTCAACAGCGCACAAACGTCGGCCGGGTCGTATGGCTTCGCCATAAACAGCGAGCGCGAAACCAGCGGGGAAATTTCAGAAAGTTTGAAACGCCCCGAGGCGTACACGATTGGCATTTCCGGACGCAATTCGCGCGCGCGCTCCGCAAGCTCTGCGCCGTCCATATCGCCGGGCAAATTGATGTCGGTGAAAAGCACGTCGATGTCTGCGCCGGAGTCGATGTACCGCAACGCTTCATCGGCCGTCGTCACTTCACGCACGACAAAACCGGAAGCGCTCAGTACATCGGCGACGAGATTGCTGATCAGCACCTCGTCCTCGACGACCAAGACCGAAATCGCTGCACCATCTCGGCCCATGGATTAGGCTCCCGGTTCCGTCATCATCCCTCGGCGCGCCAACACAAACAGCTGCCACGACTTCAGAATTTTGCTGCATTTATGATGTCTAAACAGTTAACAGCCGCTTGTAGTATCAGCTCCCCTCCTCAGCTGCACAGCGTTGCCCTAGGATAACGCCGCCCCCTTGCCACGACTCGAGCCATGGCAAATCGCGAAAACGCCTTCGTCGAGATTACGCCGGAAGTGCTGCTCAAGGCCTATGCCTGCGGCATCTTCCCCATGGCCGAGAGCGCCGATGATCCGGCCCTTTACTGGATTGAGCCGGATATGCGGGGGATTATCCCCCTCGAAGGGTTTCATGTTCCCGCACGCCTCGCGCGCACCATTCGCGCAACGCCGTGGACGGTCCATGTCGACCGCGACTTTGACGCTGTTATCGATGGCTGCGCGGAGCCGAAGCAGGATCGTGCGCGCACCTGGATCAACACGCGCATTCGCCGCATTTACCGCGCGCTCTATGACCGTGGCCACTGCCATTCGGTCGAGGTCTACGACGGCCCCGACCTCATCGGCGGCCTCTACGGCGTCGCACTCGGCCGTGCCTTCTTCGGCGAGAGCATGTTTCACCGCGCCCGCGATGCATCCAAGATTGCATTGGTGCATCTGATCGCGCGGCTCAAGGCCGGCGGCTATCGGCTACTCGACACGCAATACGTGACCGAGCACCTCAAAATATTCGGCGCCGTGGAGGTCCCGAAGCGGCGCTATCACCGGCTGCTGGAAGACGCGCTGATCGGCGAGGCTGATTTCGCGGCGCTCCCGCTCGATCGCGCGCTCAGCGGTCCCGAGGCATTGGCCATCATTCAGGACGAGCCTTAGCGCGGCGTCCCGCGCCGCATCGACTAACGCGGCGGCGGAGGCACAAACCCCGGCTGCGG